>JAHJGX010000116.1 GCA_018824205.1 bacterium | reverse complement strand
TAAATCTGATTGTTTACCATATTCTCTATCCTTTGTCATTGGATAACCCTTTTTTCTTATTTTTCCATTTTCTCTATATTGTAAAAACCATTCAGCAGATTTTTTACCATGAAAAAATATCCTTTTAGGCTTGATAGTCTCAACTTTTTCCACAAATCCTTTTATTGAATTCTGAATTTCATCAATGCTGTATTTCTCAAATATTTTTTTATCTTGCGACTCAATACTCGATATTATTTCAAGAAACTTGAAGCCAAGATCTTCAAATTGTTTATAGTCATATGGATCAATTATATATTTTGTTACATTACATTTATAAATTAATCCCCAAAACTTTTCTTTTTCTTTAATATAATAGCCGTTTTCGTTTAAACTCTTTGAAGTACCGCAGATAATAGTATGTACATGTAAATGTGTCATAAATATTCTCCTTTATTTTATATTAATAGGAATAAAATCAGACTTTTGAAAGCAATTTCTTTATTCGTTAATTCTCTTCATTGATTTCGAAGTTGACATAACTTCATCCATATAATAAAGAATTTCTTTATCCTTTGAAAGTCCAACTTTGGCAGTGAGTGATTTACCGCTATTTAGATATATTTTTATGTTGTTTGAATCAGTAAAATAATATTTGCCATTGTATGTAAGCTGACCCATATCAGAAGATGCACTGTACGAATATGCACCAGATGAAGTAAAGTTGAATTTATGAAAAACGTTATTCTCTTTATATCCCCAAGTACCTTTTATAGTAATCATAGACAAAGGTTCATTAAAATAATCAGCGGTATTTTCTTCTTTGTAAATAAAACTACAAATAAATATAAATATGACTATCGTTGAAAGACAGCCTATACGGTATCTCGTCCTTTTTTTCTTATCCTTCACTTTAATCTCTGTAATTTTATCTTGTGTTAGTTGGAACCCACAATTTGGGCATACATTGACTGTATCACTGATTTGTTTGTTACATTCTGGGCAAGCAATTAACGACATTTTTTCCTCCTTTTATTATTATACACATAACGGACAAAGATGAGATACGCGGTGGTTCGGAGCAAATCGTTTTTGACTTTCAAAAATCATCTGCAAAGTTTGAAATCTCAAATTCATCGAGCAGCTCACCGTGTTATCTCCATCTGATGGTTAAATGTTTTTATAATAAATTACTTGATTCGAGGTTTCCTTATTGGTTTTTTAATGACTGATAAATATCTTTGACAAATATGCTCTACTACCATTGACAAATCTCTTGTTATCATCATTATTTCCTTTGACGGCGGCCCCATCATTTCCATCATTGGACCATGCAACGTGAATTCAACTGCGCGATGGTAATTTATCAATGATCTTTCAGTCGCTTCAAGATCACCTGTTTTAACAGTTCTATAAGTTTCTAGTCCTATTTCATATAGCCATGGAAAATCATCTTTTAATAAACTCGATATGATTAATATTCCAATAGGATCTTCGGATTTACCACCTATCATATGTATCATTTCTTCAATCATCATTGGATCAAGACGGAAATATCTTTTACGACGCTGGGGATATGTATCATCTGATAGCCTCTCTTTAATTCTTGATGGCAAGTCACGGAACATTACTTTTATTTCTTCAAATAATTTTGCACCAGAGCTATCTTCTATTATTGATTTATCTTCATTTTCTGCAGATTTTCCTAATGTTAAAATTAATTTTTCAGCTTGGGTTTTAAAATTCTTTACTTGTGTCTTTACTACATCAAGGTCTGATTCTAATCCGGGTATTCGGCGCGCTAATTGGAGTACTAATTTTGTTAGGGACTCTTCACTATCATCACAATTTTGAAATTGATAAAAGGGTCCTGTACTTACTCTTTTAAGCGGTATACCAAGTGCTATTCCATGTACCGGTGTATCTAATTTTCCTTTTGCAACACCAGCTTCGTAAAGTATCCACGGTCTATTAAGACTTCGATCTGTGAATAAACAAACAACATCTGAAGCCGTCTCAAGTTTTGACATTAATCTTTTATACCATTCATCGCCGAATTCGATTCCCTCAGTTCCTTTTTTATCAGATGATCTGAAAGATTTAAGCATTCCTGCACTAACACTTTTCAACAATTTACTAAACGCCTCAGCTAATTCAGCATCACGATTATCGTGACTAATAAATACTAACGGATATTTCGAAGTGGATAAAATATTTTCTCCCACCTCTTTTTTAGACTTAGAATCCTCTGCCATAATTTAATCCTCCATAAATAAAAGTTTTTTATTATACATTTAACATATGTTTAACCTTCACATATTCTCAAAAAAATGTTTTTCTATAGAGAAATAAACTTCTCCATACAGAAATAAAATTGGATGTTTTCTCTATAGAGAAATATTTAAATTTCTTCATAGACAAACTTTTTAACCCATTTTGTGGATTTTTATTCATTTGATCCTATTTTAGTCACTCATTATTCTATTGTCAAGTCCTAAAAGAACTAAGGCGTAATCAATTTGAGTCTTTAATAAAAAGCAGTAATCCCATGGCAATACCCGTCAATCCGATCGAGACAATAAACGGCATATTGACGCCGACGTTATCCCACAACAGGCCGGCTATCACTGAAGCGGGCAGCGCGCAAAGACCGATCACCATCTGGTAGGTCCCCAGGTAACTGGCGCGCAATTCAACGGGCGCCATATCCGAAACAAATGCTTTTTGAGCCGGTTCGATGGCGCCTTTATGCATTCCAAACAGTATGAAAATCATCACAACTGCGGCGCTGTGATGAGTAAAAACCACGATCAGGCCGACTAACACCCAGAGACAAAATGCGATCATCAGGACTGCTTTTCGGCCGATCCGGTCGGCTAATTTTCCAAAAGGCAATGCGGACAGTGAAGCAGCACCGGAATAGACCAGGTAAAGTACGGGAACAAAGCTGACCCGGAAGCCGAATTCTTTGGCGTAGATCATCAGGAACGAGTAACTGAATGAACCGATGGCAAAAACCGCACTGAGGATTAAAAACAGGATAAAATTACGGTTGAGTTTATGCGCCTTTTCAGATTCAGATTTTAAACGGGCGCGTGGTTTATTTTCCGTTATATTTCGAATAATTAATAACGCTGCGACAAGTGAAGGGATTGCCGCCAGCGCGAAAAGCAGGCGGTAGCCCAGGATATTAAAAAAGAAGATACAGATCAGAATCCCGAAAACCGCGCCGAGATGATCGGCGGAACGCAATAATCCGAAGATTTTCCCCCGGGTTTTGGGTGTGGAAATATCGGCCACGATAGCATCTCTCGGGGCGCTGCGGATTTTGCCGGCACGGTCCAATATCCGGAAGGGAATCAGCTGCGGCCAGGCAGTTGATAATGCGTAGCCGATCCGGGAAATTGCTCCCATCAGATAGCCGGTCCAGATAAAGATTTTCCGTTTTTTGGTCTTGTCGGAAATATAACCGGAAAGAGCTTTGGATATGGACACGACCGCTTCGCCCAACCCGTCGATTAAACCCAGTACTGCCATATTTGCGCCGAGCACAGAGGTGACAAACAACGGCCAGATGGGGTAAATGATGTCGGAGCCCAGATCGTTCAGAAACGAGGCCAGCGCGAAGGTTTTTACGGTTTTCTTTGTTTGAGCGGATTGCTGATTGGTCATCTTATCTATTATCCATTTAAATTCGACTTGGAAATTATTAAAGACGATCTGAATATCCAAACCATGAATCGGAACAATCGGGATTCGTTTCAAACTTTTCCTTAAAAAAATGTCATAAAAGATGTAGCTTTCAAGAGGAATTATTTTGAAATGAAACTCAGGGAAAAAATATGAAACAGAAAATAAAATCTATTGTGTTTGAGTACATCGGACTGGCTGTCGGCTCAACAATCATGTCGTTGGGCCTGGTGTTGTTTTTAATTCCCGGGAGAATAGCGCCCGGTGGCGTCAGCGGTATTGGGATTGTTCTGCATTATCTTTTTAATCTGCCTGTTGGCCTTATTATGCTGCTTTTTAATATTCCGTTATTCATTCTGGGATTGAAAGTACTCGGGAAACAGTTTGGCCCCCGAACGTTTTTTTCCTTTATTTTGGTATCCCTGACTACGGATGTTTTTGACAAGATTTTGCATCTGGGCGCAGCTACGGAAAACTTGTTATTGACGTCCATTTTCGGCGGAATCTTACTGGGTATTGGTCTGGGTATCGTTTTCCGGTTTAAAGGCACAACCGGCGGTTCGGGTATTATCGGGCAGATCATCCATAAATATTCAAATATGACGATTGGGACATCGATTCTGATTGTCGATGTTTTCATTATCAGTTTTGCCGGCTTGGCCTTTCACGATGTGAATCTGGCTCTCTACGGTTTTATCAGTCTGTACTTTTCCAGTAAGGTTCTGGACGTTATTCTGGATGGTTTCGATTATGCCCGGTCCTTTTATATTATCAGTGAAAAACAGGACGCGATTATCGAGGCAATAATGCAAGAAATGGGACGCGGCGGTACGGAAATATTTGGGAATGGTTTTTACACCCGACAAGAGCGCAATATCCTGTTTACAGTTGTAACCCGAAAAGAAGTTGCCACACTGCGGCAGATAATTCGACAAATCGATCCGGATGCGTTTGTCATCATTGCCAATGTTCATGAAGTTATTGGCGAAGGCTTCCGGCTGCGCGTCTGATCATGTTGATAAAACCTTGACCATTTTTTGCTCATATCTTATCTTTAATATTCTTTTAATTTGCATCTATCTTGGGAAATGAATATGGAAAAACGAATTGCGGTTAAAAACACAGATTTAAAAGCATTTATTGTTAATGTTTTTAAAAATGTACGCTTATCGCTTGAAAATGCTGAGATAACGGCCGATGTATTAATCTCGGCTGATCGCCGGAATATTGAATCCCATGGAGTGGCCCGTCTTAAATGGTATGTGGACGGAATTAAAACCGGTATCATAAAACCGGAATGCAAACTGGATATTATTCGGGAAACGCCGGTGTCCCTGGTAATCGATGGTAATGGCGGAATGGGACAACCGATTGCCTATCATGCTATGAAAAAATGTATTGAAAAAGCCAAAGAACATTTTATATGTTTTGTGTCGATCCGCAATTCGAATCATTACGGAATCGCCGGTTATTATACCCTTATGGCCCTTAAAGAGAATATGATCGGAATTTCACTGACCAATTCGGCACCATTGGTTGTGCCAACTTTTGGGAAGGATGCTGTGATCGGCACGAACCCGATTTCCATTGGTTTTCCCGGGAAAAATGAACGCCCCTTTCTGTTGGATATGGCAACATCGACTGTATCGCGCGGAAAACTTGAAGTCTATTCAAGAAAAGAAGCGGCTATCCCGGACTCATGGGCCTGTGATGAAAACGGAAATCCGTCGGTTGACGCCACAAAGGTCCTGGATAATTTAATTGCCCGGAAGGGGGGCGGATTGCTTCCGCTTGGCGGTGGAGTTGAATTGACCGGCGGCTATAAGGGATATGGACTCAGCGCTGTGGTTGACATTTTATCCGGTGTGCTTTCCTCGGGAACCGTCGGGACGGATGTCTATGGGAAAAAAGGGGTACCGGCGGAAGTCTGTCATTTTCTGGGTGTCATTAATCCGGAAGCGTTCATGGGCCTGGATGAATTGCAGAATAACATGGATTACTATATTCAGATGTTGAAAAATGCAAGCAAAGCCGATGGACAGAACCGGATTTTTATTGCCGGTGAAAAAGAGTATGAAGCTATGGAGAAAAATAAAGTTACGGTCTCACTTCAGGATAAAGTGTTCAATACTTTGAATGAGATCGGTGCGGAATTTGGATTAAAGTTAAATAGAAATAAATAATCAATAGGATAACAGGAGGTAAACATATGACTGTTAAGACTAATACCGAAATTGAAAATAAAATTGCCAATACAATCCGGTTTTTATCGGCAGACGGAGTTGAAAAAGCCAACTCCGGTCATCCCGGTATGCCGATGGGCATGGCGGATTGCGCGTATGTTTTATGGACAAAATACTTACGCTTCAATCCACTGAAACCGGACTGGATCGGCCGGGATCGGTTTGTCCTGTCGGCCGGGCACGGGTCAATGCTGTTGTATTCTTTGTTGCATCTGTACGGGTATGATATGTCGATGGATGATCTGAAAAATTTCCGTCAATGGGGTTCCAGAACCGCCGGGCATCCGGAATATGGCGAAGCACCGGGCATTGAAACAACTACCGGTCCGCTGGGACAGGGTTTTGCAATGGGCGTCGGAATGGCATTAGCGGCTAAAATTACTGCGACTAAATTTGGTGCTACGCTTTTTAAAGCTCAACGAATATTCGGAATTGTCAGCGACGGCGACTTAATGGAAGGTGTTGCGGCGGAAGCCGCTTCCCTGGCCGGACACCTGGGACTTGGCAACATTGTCTACATTTACGACGATAATCATATCTCTATCGAGGGATCGACAGACCTTACTTTCTCTGAATCCGTTTCAAAGCGCTTCGAGGCGTACGGTTGGCAGCTTATTGAAATTGACGGCCATAATCACGCTGAAATAGCCAATGCAATCGAATCTGGAATTGCCGAAACGCAAAAACCGACGCTGATCAAGGCGCGAACCCATATCGGTTTTGGGGCGCCGAATAAAGTCGACACCGCCGGTGTGCACGGTTCTCCGCTGGGTCCTGATGAACTGAAAGCCGCCAAGGAAAATCTGGGCTGGCCGAGCGAGAAATCCTTTTATATTCCTGATGAAGTGTCGGAACATTTACAGAAACGGATAAAAGAATTACAGACCGACTACGATGTTTGGATGACACAATTTGAAACCGCAAGAAATGAATCGCCCAATTTATTCAAGCAACTTGATCCATCCTGGATTGCCGGTCAAATTCAGAAACTCAGCGCTGACCTGGATCAGTCCGTTCCCGCCGATTCGGCTGCTACCCGGAAATTATCCGGTGCGGTCATGCAAAAGATTGCTGAGTATCTGCCTACATTTATCGGCGGTTCGGCTGATTTGGCTCCGTCAACAAATACCTATCTGAAAGCCTATAAATCGATCCAGGCCGGTGAATTCGACGGTCGCAACCTGCATTTTGGAATTCGGGAACATGCGATGGGGGCGATTCTCAACGGCATGACGCTGTATGGCGGAATAATTCCCTTTGGCGCTACCTTCATGCAATTTGCTGATTATATGCGACCGGCGGTTCGTCTGGCGGCCTTAATGGGGATTCAGGCGATCTATGTGTTTACCCATGACAGTATCTTCCTCGGGGAAGACGGCCCGACCCATCAGCCGGTGGAGCATCTGGCATCCTTACGGGTAATTCCAAACGTGACGGTCATTCGTCCGGCGGATGCAGCGGAAGTCGCCGGAGCCTGGATTGCCGCTCTGAAAAACCAGACAGGCCCGACGGCGTTGATTCTGACCCGGCAGGGAGTCCCGACCCTCAAACGATCCGGTGTTTTTCACATCGAGACTGTCGAAAAAGGTGGCTATATCGTTGAGGATTCGGTAACTCCGGATCTGATTCTGTGCGCCAGCGGTTCCGAAGTGGGATTGGCGTTTGACACAAAGAAACTGTTATCCACTGAGGGAAAATCCATTCGGGTCGTTTCGATGCCGTCAACTGAACTGTTTCTGAAACAGTCCGCAGATTACAAGAAGCAGATTTTTCCAGATGGAATTCCGGTAGTCGTAATCGAAGCCGCGCGCATGATGGGCTGGGGTGATATGTTCCGTGGACCATTGTTAAAGATTGGGATTGAAACATTCGGAAAATCTGCGCCGGCAAAAATCCTGAAGGAAAAGTTCGGATTTACCCCGGAGATTATCTCCGAAAAAATCAAAAAATGGTTATTCGATTAATTCAATGACTTAGATGAAAAAGAAAAAGCCCCTGAACGAAGCAGGGGCATTTTTATAGTAAGAATAATCAGAGATCTTACGGCATGTCTATCCGGTGCGCGCGTTTGGCTGCTTTGGCCCGGCGCATTCTCTTTTCTGCACTGGGTTTAACGAAGTAGGCGTTCTTTTTTACGTCTTTCAGAATACCGGCTTTTTCGAACTTTTTCTTGAAGCGTCGAATGGCTTTTTCCAGGTTTTCACCATTATGTACTGTTACTTGTACCATATTATTGAATTCACCTCCTTCCGTTTTAACCCAAATAGGATCGTAATTTTTTACTACGGGATTTATGACTTAAGCGTCGAATCGCATTTTCTTTGATCTGTCGAATTCGTTCACGGGTGAGGTCGAATTCTTCTCCGATTTCATTTAATGTCAATGCGTATTCGCGATCTATTCCAAAATACATTTTAATCACATCACGTTCGCGCTCTTTGAGAGTATTCAAAGCGTCCCGGATTTCCTGGCGCAGGGATTCGTGCATCAGATTGTGGTATGGTGTCGGTTGAGCATCGTCTTCGATAACATCGATCAAGGAGTTTTTTTCGCCGTCGCGAAAAGGAGCGTTCAATGACTGATGTTTCCGGGAAATCCGAATTGCATCGGAGACTTCGTCTGGCTTCAGACTAAGTCCCTGAGCGATTTCATCCTGACTGGGCGCCCGTTCGTACTGCTGTTCCAGAGTTTCGGCTTCGCGGGTAATTTTAGTGATTGTGCCGACGCGGTTCAGCGGTAAGCGTACAATTCGGGAGTGTTCTGCCAGTGCTTGTAAAATTGATTGGCGAATCCACCAGACGGCGTAGGAGATGAACTTAAATCCACGGGTTTCATCAAAACGTTCGGCTGCTTTGATCAGTCCCAGGTTGCCTTCGTTAATCAGATCGGTCAGGGGCAGTCCCTGCCCCTGGTAATCCTTGGCCACGCTGACGACAAAGCGCAGGTTGGCTTCGGTTAATTTTTTTAACGCTTCGCGGTCGCCCTGTTTCAGACGCTGGGCGTAT
Source organism: bacterium (assembly GCA_018824205.1). Lineage (GTDB taxonomy): Bacteria > Fidelibacterota > UBA2242 > UBA2242 > UBA2242 > B118-G9. The sequence goes on along the minus strand of JAHJGX010000116.1, from coordinate 622 downwards.
TCGATTTCCTTTTCGGGAGTGAGTGGTTCAAAACTACCAATCTCTTCCAGATATTTACTCAAAGCCCGGTTGCTATCGGACGTTGATTTTGATGTTTTCGCCGACATATGCCTCCATTTCAGCAAATCGGTTAAAATAAAGCCGCCTAATATACAATATATTTAAAGAATAGTCAACGCATTCAAAAAGCAATTTTAATTTATATAACTAATTCACTTAGAATAATTTAGCACATAAAAAGTTACAGATTTATAAAAAATGAATGATATACCGGACAAGACTTGATTATCTGTGAGAAAGTTCTTACAATCCGGGCGTTGTTTATTACCGGAGTGTTTATACATGATTCAATTGAATAACATTGGCGTCCAATTTGGCGAAAAGGTACTTTTTCGGAATGTATCGGCGAATCTTACATCCGGAAAGCGCTATGGGATTGTCGGCGCAAACGGGTCCGGAAAAACAACCCTGTTGAAACTGATCAGCGGTGAACAGGAGGCATCGGAAGGCGAAGTTAAGATTCCATCAAATTTGCGGCTTGGGGTGCTGAAACAGGACCAGTTTGAGTATGAGAACGTTCCTATTATCGACGTCGTTCTTATGGGAAATAAGTCGCTCTGGG
>JAHJGX010000115.1 GCA_018824205.1 bacterium | reverse complement strand
TGTGTTTACCTTTGTTAATGATTGCTGTCAATTCTTCAACTTCTTCTTTTGAAAGTTTGATCGTATACCTTGCCATGAGTACCTCCAGTTTTGACATAATATACGATATATATACGCCATAATCATGTTAACATAACACTAGAATTAATTCTAGGCTTTTTAATAAAAAGATTAACAAAACAGTCGACTGAACTAACAATCAGTCACGGGCCCATGACACAACGGAGGAAAAATGTTGTGTTACAATTGTTCTTTGAAAAATGAATGTAAAACAACTTATCAAGAGGTTGAACAGTATCTCAAAAGCAAACGCAACTACAAAACCACTTACGTAAACAAGGAGGTGTTCTGCACGCCACTTTGTGAAGCAAGAGAAGGGTATTTAATCTGGCTTGCCAATGCAGTTTTAGAAAATGTTGCTAACCGTAGTAACACTTACCGGACATATTTTCCCAGAATCAAAAAGGTAATCAACACTCAACTTACCGAGAAACAGAAACAGGTCATGACAATGCATTTCTTCACAGGAATGGGATTATCTGAAATTGGCCGGAACTTACACATTTCTGAACAAGCGGTATATCAGACCATCTATGGTCACCCCACACAGGTCGGTGGCGCGATAAAAAAGATCAGCAAAATCCTGAAAACTACTTGTAGATAATTGTACGGGTGAGAAGGCTATTTGAAATGGAGAAAAATTCACTTTCACGAGTTTTGGTAAGTTAACCCCCAAACCTTGATATACGAAAGAAAGGAGGAACTGCTTATGAATAACAAAAATAAGTATGACGGTTCAAAACGAACTAAGGTCATAATTGCCAATATTGACAATTTGGTCAAGTACAATTCAGCTAAAGACCGTGTTAAAAAACGGTTTGAGGTCCTGGATGCCGAAGTGTCTGGCTTGATGACTCAGTTTGCAGAAACCAGTCTGGAAAGTTGGAAGCCCGATCTTCCAACCCTGTAACCATACAGTGAATTAAGTGAAAGTGAATTATTTCTCTGGAATGATGAACCGGGGAGGGGTAACCACCCCGCCCTTTAACCATGAAGGAGAATATTTTGAAAGAGTTAAATAATATTCAAAATCGATTAGTAAAATTATCACATAAGATTAGTAATGAAGAACGTTGTCTTGCCGAGGCGGGGAGATTAGCACCGGTGAAAACTAAAGAGATTCGCCATATAAAAAAAATCCTGAATAATCTTAAACACAAGCAAGGAAGACTGAACAAAATTATTGAGAACGAAATTTATCAAATGATATCCTTCGTTTGATTAGCTCGGTAATCAGGTATAAGAACCATGGAACAAATGTACAGCCTCCAAACAGCCGCAAAATTACTGGATATCTCAGTAAAGACTGTTCGGAGGCTTGTGCATAAACATGGGATTAAAACCTACAGAGTAGGTACCGGGATCAGAATTTCTCAGGCGGATCTCGAAAAATTAGTCCAGCCTGTTAAATCAATAAATGAAAAATGTAAGGAGGTGATGGATGGCATCAATTAAAAAATTTACTACAAGTAAAGGCACAGGATACCGAATTGATTATTATGATTCCGATAGAAACAGAAAAGTGAAACATGTGTACTGCGATAGACTTACAGCTGAATCTATAGCAAAAGAAATCGAGCACAGAAAAGCCCGAATTCTCCTCGGGCTTGATCAAATACAAGATAGTAATATATCCTTTGAAACTGCCAAGATATACTACCTCCGTAAAATCGAGACTCAGAAGGAACCTTCAACAATAGTCCGTGAAAAGAAAGTGTATAAGGCGTTTATAAAGTATATCGGCGATACCCCAATCAGAAATATCACTGTAAGTAGTATCGAGGGGTATATTAAAACTCGATCGGAAATTGATAAGGTTTCTCCAGCAGGTATCGGCCTTGAATTGCGAACACTTCGGGCGTTCTTCAATTTCTTAATCAAGCGAGGGTACCTGAAAATAAACCCCGTAAGCGGCGTAAAAGGCCCCCGGCAAAAGGATAAAAAGATTCGGTTTTTAACCACAGCAGAGATCTTATACTAATGTATCTCAATACTGGAGCCCGGAGAGAAGAAATATTGCCATCAAAATTCACATGGAGCAATGTTGACTTCAAACAGCGCGAAATTAAACTTATCAGGTAAAAGGAATAAAACCCGTTATGTTCCCATGAATGAACTTGTATTTCAATTATTAAGACGGCGACACTTCATTGAGAAACAAGAATTTCCGTTTGATTTCAACTACGAATACCTGTTTAAAAAAATCGCTAAATACTATGTTGCCGCCGGGATAAAAAATGCGAACGTACACACATTACGTAAGACCTTTGGCAGTCTAATGGTCCAGGCAGGTGAAAATATCTTAGCAGTATCAAAGCTTTTAGGTCATTCAAGCGTACTTGTTAGTGAAAAACATTACGCCGATCTTTTAGGATCAAACCTCGTTTCGGCGGTTAAAAGTTTGGATGGAAAAATGTAGTTAAAATTACATCAAAATATTAGGGCTGATCCTTGTTGGGGTCAGCCCTTTTTTTGTCTCCGCCAGCCAGGTAGTTTTCATTTCTGTATAACCCTGTCACCATCTTTACATATTCAGGTTTATCAACAATTTATTACGGAAATGTATCCAGGAAAAGTCACCATTTTGTCACCATCCTATGTCCCAGTATGTCCCTATTTGTCCCTATTGGATATATTTCACCTGAAATGTAGAAAACAATAAACCCTTTGTAAACTGTTGATTTACAAAGGGATT
>JAHJGX010000114.1 GCA_018824205.1 bacterium | reverse complement strand
TTTATATTAAGGTCAGGAATTGGTTGAAAACTTGGTTCGATTGGGAATTAAAATACAATAATCAAGGTATCATGGTAGCTGGTGCTTGATAATAACTTTTTCAGGAAACCCTAATTATGTTCATGTAAACGTTTTTCAACATCTTTAGTATGTCCGATATAATGAAAATTCCCGGAAAGACTTTTAAGAATATATACTTTGTACATTGGCGGAGAGACAGGGATTCGAACCCTGGATAGGCGTAAACCTACACACGCTTTCCAAGCGTGCTCCTTCAGCCACTCGGACACCTCTCCAAAAAGCGCCATAGTTTAATCCATTTGCCAGGAATATCCAAGAATTATGAATTCTCTTTTTTACAGTAATTTTAGTTCGGAAATGATTTATAATCAGCATATTCTTCGATATGAATACGTTTCAACCAACTGCATTTTTGCTGATTGGAATTTATTAGGGAACCTGGAAAGGAATCATCAGGATGTGGGCATTATATGAACCGGTTCTGGTAAAAATTGTGCGATAGTCGATCGCATCGATAAATAAGCGGTAAACCTGGGATCCGTGAGAATTCACCGTAAAACTGCCGGTATGGCTGCCATCGTCATTGGAGTCAGTCAATCCTGTCCGGATTTTATAAACATTAAGCCCCTGACCAAAATGGGTCAACACCACTTCACCCGGTTCATCCGGGTACGGATCTGAATTTGTGACAGTAACTGATGAAAGAATAAGATTTCCCTGATAATCCACCTCAGGTAAGGAATCTCTGACAAAATAAGTTTCGAGCAGATCGATATCGTCATCTTCGGGCAAAGTGATAATAGATGAATTGCCTGATGTGGAAAATTCAACTTCACTGATAATAAAGGATTCATTAATTGGCCTGAAAATAATTGGTGTGACCTTTTTTAATTTCCAGTCTTTCGAAGCATTATCAGTGTTTTTTGTTCGTAAAAATACTGCTTTCTGTTCCGTTCGGTGACTGAAAAATTTTGTCGTCGAATCGACTGCTGAATAATGATCTGTATATGACCAGGTTAAAACGCTATCAACAACAACAATTGAGGTGTCGACGACATAGGTAGTGTCATATAACCAGATACTGTACAAATCAATATAGATCGAATCAATTTCAAATCCGGTTGTATCGTATTCCTCACCGTTAATATAACTTACGGAAGCTACCGTGCTGTCCGTTACTATATCAAAAAGGACAATTTTCAGATTTCCTTTAAAGTAGTACTTTATATTCACATACGCCGAATCCCATTTGATATCATAAATAATTGTCGTATCCAATACCTGAGTGATTTGCCGTCCTATTTTAATATCATCAATACTGTATTCAGCGGTATCCGGAAAGTTGACTTTTCCAAGCGACGATGAAGAATAATCTAAAAAGTGAGCGCCGCCATCATTCAAACCATCAATGGAAAACACGCCATCCGATGCAATAATTTCGTACAACGCATCCACAATCTCATCTCTTTCAGGAAGGAGGTAGATTTTTTCGATTTTCGTACATGTAATCAGGTTCAACAAAAAAAATATTATCAGAAGAGTTTTCACATTCATAGTGATATTAATATGGAATCTTTTAGGAAAAAATAAAAGCAATTTAATCTTGTTTATTGATTTTATTTAAAGCATGGTATATTTTTAATCAAAGAAAAAAATAGGGGTGGAAAAATTAAAGCCCATTATATTGTCGGAATGAGTATGCAGTCCAAGGGACACGGTATTGATCATACCCTTTTTGAGAATCGCTACAAAAAAGCCGTCACTTTCTTTAATGGCTATTATTCCTTTTCCTGTTAAATTACAAAGCAATGTCAGGAATAAACAATCAGCGGAATAGGTTTATGAAAACAACAATCATCACATTTCCGGTAGTTCTCGTAATCTTTATAAGTATTTTTTCATGTAAACATCAGGAGAAAATTCCCGTGACTCTAGCCATTATCAATGCGAATATATGGACAGCTGACGAAAATCAACCATTTGCGGAAGCTGTTGCGATTTCTGATGGTAAAATCGTGTATGTCGGCACAACAAAACAGGTGAAAAAAACCATTACTAAAGAGTCAAACGTAATCGATGCAGCCGGAATGTTCATCTGCCCCGGATTTACGGATTCACATCTGCATCTGCTGGACGGCGGTTTTCACCTTTCATCTGTACAATTACGGGACGCAAATACTCCGGAAGAATTTATTACACGAATTGCTGACTTTGCTAAAACTTGTGAGCCGGGTGACTGGATTTTGGGCGGCGACTGGGATCATAGTTTGTGGGGAGGCGAACTGCCGAACCGTCATTGGATTGATGAAGTAACACCCGTTAATCCCCTGTGGGTCAGCCGCTTAGATGGACACATGGTATTAGCAAATAGTCTTGCGTTGAAGATTGCGAACATTAATAAAAATTCTGTTTCACCGGCCGGCGGCACTATTGTAAAAGACGGGATCGGAGAACTAACCGGCATTTTTAAAGACAATGCCATGGATTTAATTTATCCCTATATCAAGGAACCCGGCGACTCGCTGAAATTTCACGCTCTTGATGCTGCGATGCAGTACCTGATCGAACGAGGCGTCACATCGGTCCATCATATGGGCGGCTGGGACGATTTGCGGATTTACAGACATTATCATGATGAAAATAAACTCCGAATCCGTATCTCGGCTGCCGTGCCGTTGTCCACATGGAAAAAATTAGATCAAACGATTCAGGAGAATGACTTCAGCGACGAATGGCTTCGAATTGGTGGTTTAAAATCCTTTGTCGACGGCTCGCTTGGTTCTCACACTGCCCTTTTTCATGAACCATATACAGACAAACCCACCGATACCGGTTTACAGGTTACTAGGGATGATGAATTATTTGAAATGATTTTAAACGCCGATAAAGCCGGTCTGCAATCGATTACCCATGCCATCGGTGATAAAGCCAATACAATCATTCTCGATATTTATGAACAGGTCAAAGCACAAAATGGCAATCGTGACAGACGATTCCGAATTGAACATGCTCAGCATCTCCGCAATTCCGATATTCAACGATTTAGAAAATTAGGCGTCATTGCCAGCATGCAGCCCTATCATGCCATTGATGATGGACGCTGGGCTGAACCGTTAATCGGCGATAGGATCAAAACAACTCACGCTTACCGCAGTCTGCTGGATGCTGGCACAAATCTCGTTTTTGGCAGTGATTGGTACGTTGCGCCACCATCGCCTCTCTGGGGAATCTATGCAGCTATCACCCGGCGAACTCTGGATGATAAAAATCCCGATGGCTGGGTTCCGGAACAGAAAATTTCTGTCGAAGAAGCGCTGAAATGTTACACGATCTCCCCTGCCTATGCCTCTTTTGAAGAATCCATTAAAGGTTCGATAATGCCCGGAAAATTAGCAGACCTGGTCATTATCGATCAGGATTTGACAAAGATTGATCCTGTATCTATCAAAGATTCCCGTATAATGATGACGATTGTCGATGGAAAAATCCAATATCAGAGTAAATAAATATCTTGAGGTAAATTTGAACAAGCAAAATTCATTGACCCGCCGAAACTTTTTAAAGACTGCCGCAGCCGGACTGGGTGGCTATGTAATGTTATCACCAGATCAGTCTAATAAAACTAAGCCAATTTCGGAAAAACAACGGAAAATCGTTTACCGGACTCTTGGAAAAACGGGTATAAAAGTTCCCGTAATCAGCATGGGCGTCATGAATGCCGATAACCCGAATCTCGTCAAAGCAGCGCTGGATAACGGCATTGTCCTTCTCGATACTGCCTGGTATTATCAGCGTGGCAGGAATGAAAAGATGATCGGATCAGTTATTAAGGATTATCCACGGGATTCCTATGTAATTGCCACAAAAATTCATGATAATGCCCGGGATCGTGAAACCGGAACATTTACCAAAGATGCCACGGAAAAAGGATTCCTGGAGAAATTTGATGAAAGTCTGGAGCGGCTCGGCATCGACTATGTTGACATTCTCTACCTGCACAGTTCATACACCAAAGAGATGACCCTGTATAAACCTTTTCTGAAGGCAATGGAAAAATTGAAAAAAGAGGGCCGGACCCGCTTTGTGGGTGTCTCGACTCATTGGAATGAGCCGGAGGTTATTCAGGCTGTCACTGACAGTAAGTTCTATGATGTCGTCCTCACCTCCTACAATTTTAAACAGGACCATATTGACCAGATGCAGGAAGCGATCGCCAAAGCCGCCGCCGCCGGATTGGGAATCGTCGGAATGAAAACCTTTGCTGGTGGTTTTCTCGACGAAGAAAAAACCAAACCTGTCGATCACAATGCGGCCATCCGTTTTGCATTGAAAAATGAGAATATCACTACGATTATACCTGGTTTTACCACATTTGATCAAATGGAAATCGATATAGCTGCCATGGAGAATCTGACATATACTGAAAAAGATAGTGAGGTTTTGGAGTTGGGATTCAACTCGCGAGGTGGTGTTTATTGCCAGGGTTGCCAGACTTGTGCTGATCAATGCCCTAAGCACCTGCCGATTCCTGACCTGATGCGGGCTCATATGTACGCCTATGCCTACAAAAACTACTGGGAAGCCAAAGAACTCGTATCTTCGTTGAACGTTGATTCAATTCAATGTGATGATTGCACTAGATGTTCAGTCAAATGTGTAAAAGGTTTCGATATCAAGCATAAATGTATGGAAATTGTTTCGTTGAATTCGGTACCCCAACGGTTTTTTGTTTAGGATTATTTACAATGCATAAAAATATCAAAGTTCAGATAAGACTAATACTCATCAGTATTATTTTCCTGATAATTATGGGATTATTTACCAACGACATCGTGCATTGTGCGGAACTTAGAAAATATCCAAAAATCGGAGAATGGAAACCGCAAAAAGACGTACAGGTTTATCTTGAAGATAAGCTTTTTGATTATATCAATGGCGCTTCGGAACTCTATCTCAGCTACGAATTCCAGCAATTAGATGTTGTTTATTATAAAAACCGCAAGAAACTGGAAATCACCCTTGAAATTTACACTCATTCAGCCCCCCTGTTTGCTTATGGGATATATAGCCAGGAACGATCTCCAGATACAAAATATCTGAATATCGGTACGGAGAGCTATATCGATGGGTCGAATCTGTTCATTCTGACCGGAAAGCATTATGTAAAGATTTACAGCTTTGATCTTGGTGAAAATGCGGAAATGGTGTTAAATGAATTTGCCCTGTCTGTCGTCGATTTATTGAACAGTGATAATTCCCTCCCTGTCCTGTTATCAGCTTTTCCTGAACAAAATCTGCGTCCAAAATCCATTCAGTTTATTGCGGAAAACCTACTGGGCTATTCATTTTTTAATAACGGTTTTCAGGCATTTTACGATTTTGAAAACGAACAGTGCCGTCTGTTTATCGTCGAATCAGCATCAATCAAAGAATCCAACGATCTGTTTGATCAATATATACTTCATATTCGGCATACTCCCAGAATTCCCGGAAGTACTGAGTATAAAGTCATCGATCCCTATCATGGCGTCGGAAGCATTCGGAAATGTGGTTGCTATGTTTTCGGTGGTTTTGGACTATCGAACATCGAGCAATTATCCAAACTTCTCGATCAGGTTGGGGATAATCTCTGCCGCTGACATAACAGACCCTGGTCACACTGCTCTACTGTGTGACCACTGAACCATTCCATTCATCGTAGTGACACAGCATATGCCAAGAAAGAATCATTGACGAAGCCATTACGACGAGATTAAACAATTCGTGCAATTAGTGTAATTCGTGGTTAAAATATTACCCCTTGACCACGCCCATCGGCGTAAACCGGGAGACTTTCCTCGTGATTCCTGCCAGATGCATAGTATTCACTACTTCGGTGACATTCTTATAGGCATCGGGCATCTCTTCGGCCATTGTTGACTTACCTTCCGCCATCACAAAGATTCCGGCGTTTGCAAGTTCAGCGTAGAGGTTCCGCCCCTGGCTTCTTTTCTTCGCCTGAGTTCGTGATAAAACTCTGCCCGCACCATGACAGGAACTACCGAATGTTTCAAGCATCGCTTTATCCGTTCCGATACAAAGATAGGATTCCGTACCCATATCGCCGGGAATTAAAACCGGCTGACCGATATCCCGGTATTCCACCGGCAAATCCTGACTTCCCGGCCCAAATGCCCTGGTCGCACCCTTGCGATGGACACAGACCTGGCGCGGTTTTCCATCAACTTTATGAGTTTCAATTTTGGCGATATTATGAGCAACATCCCAGATTAATTGTAATCCCATGTCGTATGGGTTCATATTCAGGATTTTCAGCATTGCCGATTCGATCAGGGATGAAATCACCTGACGGTTGGCAAAGGCAAAATTAGCGGCACATCGCATGGCCCCGAGATAGTCTTTGCCCTCCTGACTGTCCAGCGGTGCGCAGGCCAGTTGTCGATCAGGAACATTGATTCCATATTTTCTGGTCGCTTGCAGAGTCACTTTGATGAAATCATCACAGACCTGGTAGCCAAGCCCCCGTGAACCGGTATGTACGAATATAACAACATTGCCCTTCTCAAGTCCCAATTGCCGTGCAGTATCTTCATCGTAAATATTTTTAACTTCGGCAATTTCAATAAAATGGTTCCCTGATCCGAGTGTCCCTAATTGCGGCATTCCACGCTGATAAGCCCGCTCGGAAATCACATCGGGATCAGCTTCCTTCAGACAGCCGTTATCTTCGATAAAATTCAATGTTTGTGCATAGCCGTAACCATTTTCGATCGCCCAGCCGGCGCCATTCACCAGAACATTCCGAATATCTTTACGGCTCAACTTGCGTATCGCGCCATGCGAACCAACGCCACTGGGAACAGCATTGAATAAAGTTGTGACAATATCCTTGATTTTCGGGCGAATAAAATCAGCGCTGAGATTCGTTTTGAGCAATCGAACGCCGCAATTGATGTCATACCCCACTCCGCCGGGTGAAATCACGCCGGAGCGTGCGTCAGTGGCCGCAACGCCGCCAATGGGAAAGCCGTAGCCCCAGTGTATGTCCGGCATCGCTAGAGAATAGTTGATAATCCCCGGTAAATGAGCGACGTTTGCGACCTGTTTCAGGCTTTCATCCTTTTGAATCTGATTCATCAATTTCTCAGAAGCATAAATACGTCCCGGAACCAGCATTTGACCAGTCTGGGGGATTTCCCAGAGATAGTCGGTGATTTTTTTCAATTCACTCATGGCTAAATATCCAATACAAACCGGGCTTTAAATCCGGATTCATTTTGCTTGATGCACAGTTGATGGTAGGTGACACTTTTAATTTCACGGTGAATCCGATGTGTTCCAATCTTAATCGGCTCTCCTGATAATTCTGCTTTTAGATTTGTTCCGCTAATCTCTATTATTTTAATATCTCTGGCCAGGAAATTTTCAATATGAAACAAGTATAGCAGTTCCGCAAGAAATTCCCGCAACAGCAACTCTCGATCTTCCGCCTGAACATTGACTATCCGGCTTTTAATACTCTTTAGCATTTTTAAATCTGTAATCAAATCAGTAAGGCCAAGCGCGGCATTCCGATAGAGTGATTCCAAATCCGGCCCCATCACTTCAATTCCAAGATCGGATGTTTGGTCGAAAAATGAATAATATTGATTCATCAGAACAATGGCAGATCGCAAATCTGCTTCAGAACAAAATTTCGAATAGCATTGTCAGTCGGAAGTTTAGCAACGAGTTTGCCCTGTTCGAGATAACTTTTGGTAACTAACCGGGTTTTGGGTGGCTTGGCCGATGCCAGAGCTGATGTGTATTCAAACGGTTCTTGCCCTTTTAGAACAACTTTATGACCGGACTTCTTGCCCCTTTTTGCGATTGGTTTCCCACTGATTTCAACGATATCCATAGAGAAATCAAGAACCGACGCATTGGAAATCGCATTCCCGACGCCATAGGCATCAACCACCTCGTTGAGTTCGATGATATCCTCCACGTCCAGTCCACCGGACGCAAACAGTTTAACATTCTTAAAACCACGAATATCCAGTTCCCAGCGAACCTCTTTCAATATCTCCAGAAAATCACCCCGTCGGGATGACGGTGTATCCAAACGAACACCGTAGAGTTTACCTTTCATCGCTTTCGCGACATTCACAGCTTCGAACTTTTCATCGTTAAATGTATCGATCAGCGCGATTCGGGGGACTTTCTTATCAATTATTTTATCGAAAGCCTTGGTCGCTTCGATGGTATCACCCATCAACAGCACAAGTGCGTGAGGCATTGTCCCGGATGCCGGGACCTTTAACAGATCACCGGATAGTTTTGTAGCCAGCCCGTTACAGCCACCGATGTAGGCGTTCCGATCAAGGATCGGAGCAATTGCCGGATGCATCCGACGCGTGCCAAAGGCCAGAACCGTTCGCCCTTCTGCCGCTCTGACAATCCGGGCAGCCTGAGTTGCGATACCTGATGCCTGGCAGATCAATCCCAGAATTGTTGTTTCGAAGGTCCCGAAGTCGAGGTATTTACCGGAAATAGTCATAACCGGCAAACCCGGTGTAAAAACCGTGCCTTCGGGTATGGCTTCAATGTCAAGCGGTTTATCTTTTAATAAATCCACAACATCGGATAATCCGCTGAAAACCGCCCAGGGAATGTCATCCGGAAACGAACGGACAGAAAATTCAGCTTTAACTGTTTTATTTATTTTTTTGTTTTTCAGAATCTTTTCGGTTCTCTCAAAATATATATCCGTTACTTTTCCTTGTCTGATCTCTTCTTCTGTAGCGGTTCTAAGCATTTATCTCTCCTGTTTTACAATGAAAATTACGAACAGCGTTCGCGAAAAGCAAGGAACCGAACAACTCTAATATTCTACAATATATATCGATATAGATGATATTTTATAATCAGAATAGCTATATAAGGGAATCGTTTGGCTTTAATTGGGTTTAATTGTGCTCAGAATTTCTAAATTTATCAGGAATTATTTTGTGATCGTGACTACAATAATAATTCAGGGAAAAAGTAAATATGGTTAAAAGTGCCGTTCAAGTCATCGTTTTAGCACTTATTACTTATGTAACGAGTTGTCAGTCAGTCAAAGCCGGATTATGATCAAATCCGAATGGAGATTCTGGATCATCATCAAAACAATTGATGTTCATCTTAATAAGGATGCAGAGTTTTTCATTCAGGATTTGTCCGATGATTTTATCTCGGTTTCCGGTGGCGAAATCGATAAACCAGATAAGGAAGATGTCCGGAATATGTTCAGGAATTACTTCAATACTACACAATTCTCCGAATATCACGATTTGCAGAAACCGATTATCGGTTTTTCTAATGACGGTTCTCCGGCCTGGTCGATTATTCAGGTAAAAGTGGCCGGTATGCAAGTTACAGGTGGATTAGAGCGAGACTTGGATTTTACCGCTGCCTGGATCACACTTTATGAGCGACAAGAGGAAAAATGGGTCCGAATTGCCGAGGTTTCAAATTTTAAATGATATTTTTTCTTTATTTTAGGCAACATTTTTCGATTTAAATCATCAAATAGAAGCAATGAAAATTTCAGACAACTTATATCTATTATAAACCAATTGTAAATCAATATGTTATTCACAAAGGAGCACATCCATGAAAATTAATCGAAAACATCTCGTAATGCTGCTTGTCAGTGTAATTCTATTAACTGTCTCTTTATTCGCAGATTTCGAGGTCGGCAGCACCTACTTCGGCTTTAAACTGATCGAGAAACGCTTTGTTAAAGAAGTTAACGCAGAGTGCCTCTATTTTGAACATTCAAAAAGCGGCGCTCACCTTTTTAAAATTATAAATGACGATGCCAATAAAACCTTTTCAATCGCCTTTAAAACAATCCCGGATTCCGATGCAGGGACTCCTCACATCATGGAACACGGCGTACTGAATGGTTCAAAGAATTTTCCAGTGAAAAGTCCTTTCGACGTTTTATCAAAAGGTTCCCTGAAGACTTTTCTGAATGCCATGACCGGTAGTGATGTCACCCTTTACCCTATCGCCAGTATGAATGATAAAGATTTCTTCAACCTGATGCATATTTACCTGGACGCTGTCTTTAATCCCCTGATCTATGCCGATCCACGCATTCTCAAGCAAGAAGGCTGGCATTATGAATTAACTGACAAGGACGCCCCGGTTGAATATCGCGGAATTGTCTATAACGAAATGAAAGGTGCGTTTTCCAGTCCCGTAACAGAACTTTCATACCAGATCGATAAAGCACTTTTCCCGGACAACGCTTATTCCTATAGTTCCGGAGGCTATCCGACAGCCATTCCCAGCCTGACGTACGAACAATATCTGAATTACCACCGCAGCTATTATCATCCCTCGAACAGTCTGATTTTTCTGTATGGCGATGGCGATATCCACGGCGAACTACAATTCATTGATTCCGAATACCTTTCCACATATACCCATTCCGATGCCAAAATCTCTATGGCTATTCAGAAACCTTTTAATAAAATGAAGACGGCAACAGCTTATTATCCAGTTCCTGAAGAGAGTGACACAAAGGATCAGAGCTACCTGTCGCTGAATTTCGTAGCCGGACTTAATATTGACCGAAAACTCGTCACAGCTCTGGATATTTTGACCGACGTACTGGTTAACCAAGAATCAGCGCCAATACGTTTGGCTCTCCAGGAAGCGGGAATCGGCCGGGAGGTCAGCGCCGGGCTCAATGATTTCAAACAAAACGTTGTGCAGATTACAGTCCAAAACGCCAATCCGGATGATGCTGATAAATTTTACGAAATTGTAACAAATTCGCTTAAAGATGCCATTCAAAATGGAGTTGACAGAAATGCCGTAGAAGCAACCCTGAACCGACTTGAATTCAACCTGCGTGAAGGTGATGACGCTCAAAAAGGCTTGACCTATCACTTCAGTCAATTGAACGGCTGGCTGTATGCGGACGACCCGTTTTTGACTCTCGAATGGGAAAAACCCTTAGCGGATTTAAAAGCAGGGATTCAGGAGGGATACCTGGAAACGGTTATCGATAAATATTTTATCCAAAATAATCATGCAGTGTTGATGACGCTTCAGCCAAAACCGGGAATGGAAAAGGAAATCAATGCAAAGGTCGCCGCTGAATTGGTGGAATATAAAGCAAGTCTCTCCGACGAAGAAATAGGACAGTTAATTGAAGAAACTGAATCACTGATTGCCTACCAGAAAGCGGAAGATACACCGGAAGCATTGGCGACTATTCCGTTGCTGGATCTGTCTGACATCAATCCGGAAGCCGCATATTATCAGATACAGAAAAAAAACATCTGTAAAACTCCGATTTTAGTCTATGATACTTTTACCAATAATGTTGTATATGTGCGTTTTCTTTACGATATGCGTGTGCTCACGGCTGACTACCTGCCCTATGCCAAATTATTGGCCGAGATTCTATGCAGTATGAATACAGAGAATTATACCTTCGGTGAGTTAGATAATGCCCTGAATATGCATACCGGCGGTTTCAGCGTGTACCTTGGAACTTTCCTTGGTAATCAAAGTGATGATGAATTAATTCCAAAGTTCGTGATTAACACAAAAGCGATGAACAATAAAATCGATAAGTTGTTTGAACTGTCCGATGAGATTGCCAATAATTCCATCATAGATGACCGGGAACGATTAAAAGATGTTTTGGTGCGTCACCAATCTCAGCTGGATGCCAGTATCAAATCAAACGGTTATGGTTATGCCGCTAAGCGAGTAAAATCCTATTACAGTAACCGTGGCATGTTTAGCGAAATAACCAGCGGCGTTGAATATTACTGGTTTATCACGGATTTGTTAAACCATTATGACGATCAGGCTGAAGAAATAATTAAGAAGCTGCACGAAACTGCAAATCTGTTGATTACAAAAAATAATTTGATAGTTACCATAACCAGTGAAAAAGATGATTATAAACTCTACACAAAAGCGCTCAAGAAATTTTTAAAAAACCAAAAGAGTCAAAAATTTACGTACAATAATTGGAAATTTGATCTTGAATTAAAAAATGAAGGTCTTATAGCTGCCTCCAAAGTTCAATACGTTATCAAAGGCTATGATTTTAAAAAACTCGGACATGGATGGAACGGCAAAATTGAAGTATTAAACCAAATACTGTCCAGGGATTATTTGTATAACAATATCCGGGTAATTGGCGGCGCATACGGCGGCTGGTGCAATTTTTCTTCCAACGGAGATGCTTATTTTGCATCTTATCGTGATCCGAACCTGGGAAATACACTTAAAATTTATTCCGAAACCCCGGATTTTCTTGAGAATTTCAATGCTGATGAGACGGAAATGACACGATATATAATTGGGACCATCTCCGGCATTGACCAGCCCAAAACCCCTTCTCAGCAAGGTAATGCCGCTGTCAATTACTACTTTGAGAATATCAATCGGGAGGATCTGCAACGGGAACGCAATGAAGTATTAAGTACCTCAGTGGACGACATCCGCAACATGAAGAAATTCGTTGAAGATGTTCTTGCTCAAGATGCATTCTGCGTTTATGGAAACGAAGAGATATTGCAACAAAATAGTGCAATATTCAAAAACCTGATTAAATTGAATCGCTAAGCTATCTATTTTCATCAAGGTAATAAACGCCCGGTATTATATTGATCCGGGCGTTTTGCTTTTTAAAAAAGTATCGTAACGAATTGTACTATTGTCTCTCAAATTAGTATATTGTAAAAATAATAACTTACATAATCGGAGGAATTATCATGAAATGCAATGTTGGAAAAACAGACAAAATCATCCGCTGGATCATCGGTATCGTAGCGATTGCCTTGGGCATTTTCTTTAAAAGTTGGTGGGGCGCCGTCGGGCTAATTCCGATTGTAACAGCCTCTATGAGTTTCTGTCCTATTTACTCAATCGTGGGTCTATCTAGTTGTAAGGTAGAGAAGAAAAAAGCAGAATAATCAATCAGATATTCCAGACTTTAAAATCTTCAGCTGGCTCAACAACACAATTTGAAGGAACGTTTATTGAATCAATAAGCGTTCCTTTCTCTGTTTCCGGAGAAAGATGCGACAGAATCGTGACTTTTGGCCGGCACTTATCTAATAAATGTGAAATCTTTGATGGCGACAAATGACCAGGCACAGGTTCTTCATCAGAACTGGAAAATTCCGTCAAAAGGATGTCTACGCCATCTGCTGCTTCTAATAAATCATCGGATAAATCTGTATCTCCGGTATAGAGTAATGTTTTACCCGACGAATCTTCAAATCGATACATCAGACTCTGATCAGCATGCTTGCCATTATAAACGGACAGACTAAATGAGTCATAATTGTATTTTCCCGGTTTTAAACAACGATATTGATACGGATATTGTTCATTAATGATCCACTTGCCAAATAAATCTTCAAAACCTGAAATTACTTTCTCAAGATAATCGTGGCCTAAAAGTAATAATTCACCGTTTCCATTATCAGGTTGAGAATATTTTCGGGTAAACAAAACCGGTAATAGATCCGCCAGGTGATCGATATGTAAATGGCTGTAAAATATTTTGGAAATATCCCAAATAGAATTCCCGCATTTTATCAACTGCCGAAGTGTACCGGAACCTGTATCAAGCAAAACAGATTCCGATCCTATTTCCAGTAAATATCCGGAGTTATTGCGTTTTTCCGTTGGAATGAAATATCCAGACCCTAAGACTGTTAACTTCATATAATCCCCTAATAAACAAAGTAATAGGTAAACCGAAGCGCCCGATCGGTTTCATAATGTTTTTCAAACAGGTGTGTCATTGAAAATTCAACACTGGAATTCGCTGAAAAAGCGATCCTGGTTCCGATATTTATCGTTCCAGATCTGAAAATGTCATCAATTTCTGCGATAAGTAACATCCTTCTCAATACCTGTTGTTCGTACGCGAGGAACATATAGGCATTATCAAGCTGTGTATATTTATCAATCCGGTTTGTACCCAGACCTACATAGGCCGTGCCATTTCCTAATAGCCATTTATAACCATCAAATACATTTTTACCAGCAACCAGATAAAGACCACGTGGCTCACCCCACTTTTCGATAAGATTACCGGAGGTATCCTGACTAACTGTTTTCAGTTTTGTACTGGCAAAGCCAATGGCTGTGGATGGATACCATTTGCCCTCGTTCCAGAACCGGAATTTGACAGAAACCTGGGGCACTTCAACTCCCAGTTCCTGGTTGCCCAAGACATGATTAAACATAAACGATGCGCCAACATCGAGACGATTCCAGAATCCGATTGAAGAGGTGACAGCCAAATTACCGGTCACATTCGTTCGAAAATCGAGGTGAAAATAGCGGCGATCCAAAGTATAAGTGGTCGGAACACTTACCAGATCACGAATTCGCATCGGAAATTCTGAAATAACAGCAATTTTCTCGCTGGCCAGTTCTCCCTGTATATATTGTGAACCGGCTACCCGTTTGGCGCCAATTAACTTCTTCTGCCAATAATCGGAATTAAATTGTGAATATTTCACTCCTTCGTTCGAACTGGCATGCACCATGCGATGATCGTCGGTGTATATGCCAACATGACTAATGCCACTGCCAAATGTGTTAAAAAACAGCAAGTCGCCTGGCTGAGCTCTATCAAGTGGAATTGATTTTCCAATGTTATACTGTTCTTTGCTTGTCCGGGGTAGCATGATTCCCTGGTCTTTATAAACCAGCGTAGTCAATCCTGAACAATCCAATCCCGCGGGAGTTGTACCTCCCCAGACATAGGGCGTTCCAAGATATTTTCGCGTGGATTTCTCAAGTTGATCTTCATCGAGACGATCAATTGTACCCGCAGTTTTAAGCGTGGCGCATCGCATCGCGAATAAAGCAATTATTGAAATAATCAGTACTTTAATCAATCTCCCATTCATTGAATCCTCCACATTTTGAAAATGGCAACGATGTTCACTATATCCAATCGTATCCGGCGCTTTTTGTTTGAACTTCGATACATATTCATAGTAAATGTTTTCATAGGTACACGATTCACGTTTTTCTTTCATTACCAGCATAAAAAATTCTCATTAATCCATTTCGTATAAATCTTATGTGCCATTGTCTGATCTAATCGTTTCGATTTGGTACTCGTTTCTGAGTAGTATCACCGGAATTACCGGCTGTGACCATAGATTACCTAAAGTAATACTTAATGTAAAAACACTAAATATTTTATGCTTATTCATGAAATTCTCCTTATATCACTTAAAGTATATATTTAAATATTCAACATGTTAAATGGAAAGCAACAGCGACTTTTTTTAGGTGTATTATACTATTAAACTTCTTCACTGCTTCACCCGTCTTTTCCACTATACACTCAATTCCTTCATCTGATACTTTCTGTAAAAGCTCACCATCAACTTTCATCATGCCGAATCTTCCGGTACCAATTATTAAACATTCAATTTCACTACTGTCCCGTTAAAAGTTGAATAAAAACAACTGATTAGAATTATAGTTAGGCATATTTTTGTAATCATTTCCCGTAAGTAACTGATATATCGGAACTTTTTCAAAAAGTGAGACGCTTAAAATCTGTAGGATTGTG
>JAHJGX010000113.1 GCA_018824205.1 bacterium | reverse complement strand
GGCGTCATAATCGCAGAAATATTGGAAGTAATTCCCCATCCGAATGCAGACAGTCTTAAAATATGTCGTGTGGAAACCGGTTCCGGAACCATGAATGTGGTCTGCGGAGCACCGAATGTTGAAGTTGGTCAGAAAGTACCATTAGCCAGAATTGGGACGGTTTTACCGAATGGTCTGGAACTGAAGCCGGTGAAAATCCGTGGCGTCCAATCCGAAGGAATGCTTTGTGCGGAAGATGAACTGGGCTTGTCAGATGACCATGGCGGCATAATGATATTGCCGGAAAATGCACCACCGGGAGTTGAATTAAAAGACTATCTGGGCGGAAAAGGAAGCAGTATCGATATCGATTTGACGCCGAACCGGTCGGATTGCACGTCGCATATTGGCGTTGCCCGTGATATTACTCTGCTAACCGGTGAAGAGTTACGAATTCCTGAAATCAGGTTTAAGGAATCCAGTATTCCAACGAGTGATTTTATTTCTGTTGAGATTGAAGACAGTATTGGATGTCCGCGCTACGCTACCCGTGTTGTCAAGGGTGTTAAGATCGGTCCGTCACCACAATGGCTGGCAGATTATCTGACCAGTGTCGGTTTACGCTCGATTAATAATGTCGTGGATGCTGCTAATTTTGTTTTATTGGAAACCGGGCATCCGCTGCACACTTTTGATTACCGGATGATCAATGGTAAAAAGATTGTTGTACGCAGTGCTGAGGATGGGGAAGAGGTTGTCACTCTTGATGGTATTCATCGTGAGTTAAAAAACGATGTTCTTCTTATTTGTGATGCCGAGCGTCCGGTAGCAATTGCTGGTATTATGGGCCTCGAAAATTCCGAGATCAAAGACGATACGACAGATATTCTGATCGAGAGTGCCTACTTTGATCCGGCGACCATTCGGAAAGGTTCCCGCTATCTGGGCCTGCAAACCGATGCTTCTTATCGCTTTGAACGAGGTGCCGATCCGGAAGGCGCTATTTACGCATTGAATCGTCTGGCGGATTTGATTGTGGAATTGGCTGGAGGTTCGGTGTGTAGAGGTATCGTAGATAATTATATCCGGAAAGTTAATCCGGCTGAAATTACCGTTCGGTATCAACGGGTAAATTCGCTGCTGGGATTGGAGATTGAACCGGACTGGATGATTGAGAAATTTATCAAACTGGGTTGTACGATCGAATCACGCAATGATGACAGCGTTCGTCTGATCGCACCCTCATGGCGTCCTGATCTCGAGCGTGAAGTTGATATGATTGAAGAGCTTGTGCGCATTTACGGAATGCATCTTGTGCCTAATGCCCGGGAGATGCGGATTCAGCCAAATTATGAAGAGACTCAGGAATACAGACAAATTGAGAAACTTCGGCAATCCATCGCGAACCTGGGACTATGCGAAGTCTGCAATAATTCGCTGGTCAGTCAACTGTACACGGAATTTGGTCTGCAGAATCTGACTCCGGTACAGATAAAGAATCCGCTTAGCAAAGATATGTCTTTTCTGCGAACAACGCTGATTCCGGGACTTTTGCAAAACGCCCGGCACAATATTAACCGGCAGAATTCCGATTTGCAGTTGTTTGAGATGGGTTTCGTTCAGCACTATGACCGCAGTCAGGAAACCCATGCCCGGGAATTTCAGAAATATGCTATTCTGCTGACCGGATTTATAGAAGACAAGTATTGGGGATTTGAACAGCGTGCTGCTGATATCTTTGTGCTAAAAGGCATGCTCAGTGCCCTGCTGCAGACATTTGGAATTGAAGCGGTTGATTTTACACCAGCGACCCACAAACATTATAACCAGCTAGTTGAAGTCAGACATCAGGGTAATCTGCTGGCACATTTCGGTCAGGTTGACAAGCAATATTTATCAAAAGAATGGGATATTGATTTGCCCGTTTATGTACTTGAAGGTGATATATCTGCATTGTTGAAATCGGCTGGAAAAACCCGGGTTTTCAGTCCATTGCCGGTATTTCCGATTACCCAAAGAGATGTATCAATTCTGGTAAATGAAGAATTGAAAATTGCCGAAATTGAAGCATTAATCTGGAAAAATGGTGGTGAATTCCTAAAAGAATGTCGATTTTATGATCTTTACAAAGGAAAAAATATTGACAAAGGTCTAAAAAGTATTACATTTAATTTAGTATTTCAGGCAAAGGATAGAACCTTACAAGATGTTGAAATCGATGATACAATGGCTGCTATTCACAAAATCCTGAAAAATGAAGCAGACGCCAAATTAAGGTAAAAAAGCAGGAATGGACTTAGCAAATTTAAATTTACTTGAAGAAAAAATACGAAGCCTTCTTGCTGTGATAACCAAACTACAAGAGGAGAATAGAAAGATAAAAACTGAATTAGATGAGGGGACTTCCCTCGAGAAAATGTTAGATCAAAAAAAGAGGCAACAATTAAGAACCATGATTGAAGGGATGCTTGAGACTTTAGAAAAGTTTTAATTCCTTTGATTGCTTTAACCGGATGGTTTATTAACATATAGAAACAAGATGGAAGAGCAAAACGACAGTTTAGTACGCGTTACAATATACGGCCAGGAATATACCGTAAAAGCCAAGGCTGATCCGTCTTATATTGTCAGTGTCGCCAATTTTGTGAATGAGAAAATGGAAGAGGTGGAAAATTCACTGACAACTGTTCAATCGCCTTTGCGCATCGCCATATTAGCTGCAATGAATATAACCGATGAGTTATTCGGCAGTAATAAAGATAAAGAGGAACTCAGTCATAAGATTGACGAAAAAACCATGTTTCTGGTCGATCTCATTGAAGAAAAATTGAACGAAGATACTTAATCCATCTTTTTATTTAAATAAATAAAATCAGTTGCCACATTTCCGGTTAAAGATCTACAACTGGTAGAAGTTGTCGAGTTTTAGAAATTAGGAGAAATCATGTTGGTGTTAAATGTCGTAATAGGGTTAATTAGCCTGGGAATCGGTGCCGGTCTGGCACTGTATTTCTATGTCCAGAGCTTGAAAAAAACAAAATCAACAGTATCTGAACTTGTTCAGAATGCTCAAAAAGAGGCCGATGATATTATTCGTGAAAGCCGCCTTGAAGCAAAGGATGAGGCGATTCGTATCAAGAATCGGGCTGAGGATGAATCACGCAATAAGATGAGAGATGTGCGTGAATTAGAAAAAAAACTGGTAAAACGGGAATTTTATCTGGAACGGAAAATGGAAATAGCTGATAAAAAAGCCGAGGAACAGGACAAGCGGGATGCGGAATTAAGAAAACATCAATCCGCTTTGGCTCATAAGGAATCGGAAATTCAGCAAATCATTGAACAGCAGACCGAACGGCTGGAACGGATCGCCGGGATGACCCGTAAGGAAGCCCAGGATATTTTGATGCAAAACCTGATGGAAAGTGCAAAATCCGGGATTTCCAAAAAAGTTAAAGAGATGCGTGATACGGCAATTTCCGAAGCAACCCGGGAAGCGAAAAAGATCATTGTCGCCGCGATTCAGCGCTCAGCAGCCGATCACACCGCAGAAACAACGGTGTCTGTTGTAAATCTGCCAAATGACAATATGAAAGGTCGGATTATTGGTCGGGAAGGCCGCAATATCCGGCACTTTGAATCCTTGACAGGCGTGGAAATTATCGTGGATGATACTCCCGAAGCGGTGGTTTTGTCAGGATTCGATCCGGTACGCCGTGAAGTCGCACGTCTCGCTCTGGAAAAACTGGTCTTAGACGGACGTATCCATCCATCCCGGATTGAAGAGATGATAAAAAAAGCCACAATCGAAGTCGATGAATCAATTCTGCATGCCGCAGAAGAGGCCATCGATGAAGTTAATTTGTCACCATTCCAGCCGGAGCTGATGAAAATATTAGGCAAATTAAAATATCGTACTTCTTACGGTCAGAATGTATTAAAGCACTCTGTTGAAGTCGCCTGGCTTTCTGGGTTGATGGCTGCCGAGCTGGGCTTGAATGGTGAAATTGCCAAGCGTGCCGGATTATTGCACGATATCGGCAAAGCAATTGATCGCAATGTAACCGGTACTCACGCTCTGATCGGTGTCGAGTTGGCTAAGAAATTCAAAGAGAATGAGATCGTCGTAAATGCAATTGGTTCACATCATGAAGAGATTGAATCGATCCATCCGATTTCAGTGATTGTTGCCGCTGCTGATCAGATCAGTGGTTCCAGACGGGGAGCGCGGGGCGATACGCTTGAGAGTTATATTCAACGGCTGGAAAAACTCGAAGAAATTGCCAACAACTTTGAAGGGGTTTCCAAAACCTACGCAATTCAGGCCGGGCGTGAAGTCCGGGTTATCGTTGAGAATGAAGTGGTCAATGATGTGGAAGCTGATAATCTTGCTGATGAAATTGCCACAAAAATTCAAACTGAATTAAATTATCCGGGTCAAATAAAAGTTGTTGTCGTGCGGGAACATCGAAGCGTCAGCTATGCCAAATAAACAACCATTAATCATTGACGGGAAAGTGATTTCCGAAAAAGTCCGGGAATCACTGAAACCGGCAATCGAGAGGCTGAAAGAGAAGGGGATTGTTCCCGGCTTGGCGGTTGTACTTGTTGGAGATGATCCGGCGTCTCAGACCTACGTCCGTATGAAAGCCAAAGCGTTTGAGGCGATGAATCTCCTTTCGGAAACATTTTGTCTTCCCGGTTCGACTTCACAGTCCGAACTGGAAGCATTAATAGCGGAATTGAACGGAGATTCACGCTTTCATGGTATTCTTGTTCAATTGCCCCTACCATCGCATCTGAATGAACTTGATGTGATCATGAAAATTAATCCCGACAAAGATGCCGACGGTATTCATCCGGTCAGCCTTGGAAAAATGGTACTCGGTGCCGATGCTCCGCTGTCATGTACGCCGCATGGTGTGCTGATGCTGTTAAAGTATTCAAATATTGAAACATCGGGCAAACATGCCGTTGTTGTCGGCAGAAGCAATATTGTTGGAAAACCGATTGCCAACCTGTTGCTTCAGAAACGACCGCTCGGCAATGCGACGGTTACACTCTGCCATTCTAAAACAAAAGAGCTTCAATCGATATGTCAACAGGCTGATATTTTGATTGCAGCCATCGGACGACCCAATTTTATTGATCGGAACTTTGTGAAAGATGGCGCGGTTGTCATCGATGTGGGTATTAACAGGGTCGAAGATTCAACAGCAAAACGTGGTTATCGACTGGTTGGTGATGTTAATTTTAACGATGTAATTGATAAAGTATCGGCGATTACGCCGGTTCCCGGCGGGGTTGGGCCAATGACAATTTCCATGTTAATTGCCAATACTGTATATTTGGCTGAGAAACATACTGCAAACAACTAAAGGAGCCGTGATGGATAACATTAATACATTGAGACGATCAGAACTCTGCTTTGGTCTCAATGACAATGAATTGGAGATGCTGGCGGCGATATTTCATTCCAGACAAGTCAATCGGAATGAAATAATCCTGAAAGAGGGCGAACCGTCGAATGATCTATACATCATTGCCAGAGGTCGCGTAAAAATACTGATGACATCCAGTTCAAATCCCGGTGATATGGAAAAAATCGCAACATTAAAAGATAATGAAATTTATGGTGAGTTTGCCTTGCTGGATGGTTCCACACGATCGGCATCGGTTATCGCTGATGAAGATTCATTTTTTCTATATGCCGATTATCTCGATTTTCACCGCTTCATGGAAGAAAATGAACATATCGGTTTTATTATCATGAAAAATCTGGCAAAGATACTCACGGCAAAATTACGTAAAACCAACTTTGAATTGCGCAATGGTGCTTATTAGTGGATTACAATGGATGTCGTTGAATTAATCAAATCACGACGGTCAATCCGTCAATTTAAGCAAAAAGAAATACCGCAGGATATCCTGATCAATTGTGTCGATGCGGCGCGAATCGCCCCATCTGCGGCAAATCTTCAGCCACTGGAATACATTCTTGTTACTGATAAAGAACAGGTAGATTATCTATTTCCACTATTACGCTGGGCAGCATACATCAATCCGAAAGGCGATCCAAAACCCGGTCAGCACCCGACTGCATATCTGATTGTTCTGCTGAATGAGAATCACGGGGAAAAATGGAAATTCCATGATGTCGGCGCCGCTGTTGAGAATTTTATGCTGGCAGCCCTGTCCTATGGACTCGGCAGCTGCTGGCTGGCGTCGGTGGACCGTAATTTAATCAGATCATTTTACAGAATACCGGAAGAATATTCGATTGATTCGGTCATTGCATTGGGCTATCCGGCAGAGGAACCGTTGCTTGAAACATCCGATGAAACGGTGCAATACTGGCAGGATTCCGATGATCGTCTGCATGTACCAAAGCGGTCAATAGGAAAAATACTGCGGATCAATTCGTTTTAAAACATAAGGAATTACAGAATATGCACCCGGAACTACTTCACATCGGACCGCTTACCATTTACACATACGGTTTTATGATGGCGACAGCCTTTTTGGTATGCTATTTTATTCTGAAAAGCGAATTTAAAAAAAGGGGTGATGATCCTGAAATTGCCAGCAATTTCATTTTCTGGGGCGCCATCGGTGGTATTGTTGGGGCTAAGATATTTTATATGCTTGAGTTCTTTCAGGAGTTTCTACAAGATCCGATGGGAATGATTTTCTCAGGGGCGGGTCTTGTTTTTCATGGTGGTTTAATCGGTGGTACAATTGCGGTGGTTACAGTAATTATGTTGGCCAAAAAACCGTTAGGTGAATATGCGGATATTATCGGGCCGGTGCTCCTGATTGGACAGGGACTTGGTCGTGTGGGTTGCTTTTTCGCGGGGTGTTGTCACGGCGAAGCCTGTAGTTTACCCTGGGCTGTGACATTTCCCTATGCTTCACCTCCGGCTAATTACCCGGTTCATCCGACTCAATTGTATGAAACATTTATCAATATCGCACTTTTTTTTGTATTGGTGAAATTGGTTCGTCCACGACTAAAAAAATATTCCGGAATGACATTTGCCGCCTATATGATGCTGGCCGGACTGGAACGGTTTTTCATAGAATTTATCCGGGTGAATCCCGGAGTAGCCTGGGGACTCAGCAGTGCTCAGTTCACTTCAGTGGGAATATTTATAAGTGGCTTGGTTTTAGCCGTTATTATTAAGCAAAATATTTCCATTCCATTTTTTCAAAACCGAAATCCAAAAAACATATAAAGCTTAGTTCAAAACGTTTAACAGAACGACCATTAACACATGACACTTTACATGTGACATGAATAAAATCAATTTTTGTATATCGGGGAATTCAAATGAAATTTAGGGTTATTTGTAAGGCGTTTTCCATGTCGATACTGCTGATACTATCTGTTTCAGTGAATCACTGCTCAGTAAGTGATGAGCAGTATCTGGACAGATTGTTTGCCGATTATTATGGAGAAAATGTGCCCGGCGCAGCTGTGATGATTGTAAAAAATGGAAAAATATTCCTGACTAAAACTTATGGGATGGCTGACCTTGAAAAGCATGTTCCGGTTACCTGCAACAGCAATTTCAGACTGGCATCGGTATCGAAACAATTTACCGCGATGTCGATCATGCTTTTAGAGGAAAGCGGCAAACTTGATTACAATCAGACGTTAACGGATATTTTTCCTGAATTTCCGGACTATGGACAGACAATAACAATTGAATATCTCCTACAACATCGTTCGGGATTAATTGACTATGAAGATCTGATACCCGATACTGCAACGATTCAGGTGCTGGATCGGGATGTATTGCAAATGATGATGCAATTGGACAGCACCTACTTTACTCCAGGAGCGGAATTTCGCTATAGTAATTCCGGCTATGCGGTTCTGGCAATGATTGTTGAAAAATTATCAGGAAAACGGTATGCATCGTTTCTACATGATGAAATATTTCAACTATTAAGCATGGACAATTCCATTGCATTCGAGAATGGAATATCGACAGTTCGAAACCGTACATTCGGATATTTCGTTGAATCCGATTCGGTCTTATTTTCGGATCAGAGTATTACGAGCGCTGTTTTAGGTGATGGCGGTATTTACACATCTCTGAACGATCTGTATAAATGGGATCAGGCACTTTACACTGAGAGACTGGTTCATAAAAAGAATCTTAAAGCAGCATTTACACCTGTGCTGGAGAATTATGGTTTTGGCTGGCGGATTGATAATTACAAAGGCCATCGACGAGTGCATCACACCGGAAGTACCTGTGGATTCCGTAATGTGATTCAACGCTATCCGCAGGATCAGTTTACCGTTGTCATTCTGACCAATCGCCGGGAACCCGATGTTGCCGCTTTAGCTGATAAACTCGTGGATAGATTTTTACTGAAGTAATTCCGATTTATATACAAAAAGAGCCGTACCAAAAGACTGTACGGTTAACATTATAGTATTACCTGTTCCGGTAGATTTCGGTCGTCAATGATGTTTATGGAAAGATTGTCGGGGAGATCTAAAGAATCTACCGGCAATTGAACTGCCAAGGTATCGGAAATGAATTGGGATATATCAAATTTTGAACCGGAATCACAAAAAGTGTGGTAATTACACCACAATATCTGTGGTGAATATGCCTTATATTGAAATTCTTGTACTTTTACAAACTATTGTTTAAATAAGATATAGGTCTTTAGCATGGTAATTGAGCATTATAAAATGGTTATTTAATCACGGGATCGGAAATACGTTTAAAATTATCAGGTATTTTACATCGGGAACCGGGGATTATTGGGTTTTGCACCCGCCAAACCGGGCATGGAAGCGGAAGAATTGATTACTGAAGGTTTGATGATCAAAAGTTTTTACTGATATTTAGCATCGCTTTATTTTTAAAATATAAGAATAGCAAAATAGGAAAAGGAGATGACACTCAAGACTATAAGTAAACACACACAGGATACCGCAATCTGCGGTAAAAGGTGCGGCTTCTGTGCGGGGCAGATGCGAACGTTCGGCGAAACAGGACGAGCACAGATCAATTGAAATTACTATTTGCCAATTGCAGATTCAATTAAAGAGAGTATAAATGAAATACAATGTACTAAAGTAAGGACAGATATAATTAATTATGGAGATCAAAATGAAAAAGATTTTATTTTTAATGATAATGCCTATTATTGTTGTATTGTTCTTTAATTGTTCGAAGGAAAATGATGTTGTAAGTGGCTTAATCAACGATATAACATTAACTGAGAATGGAGTTATTGTCCTCTCGGATGAAGATAAAATAATATTGGAAAAGGACAATTTATCGGATACGGAGAATGAAATTCTATCAAAAACCACCTCAACCACTAGATTATCTGCACATGATACTAGGCTAAAATATTTTGCCCAGGCATTGGCGGCTTCACTGGAAAATGAAGAAATGATAGACGTAATTAAAAATGAAGCGATGAAAAAATTTGATGGAGACACCGAAGTTTTATGGGATATGGTAAGTGGTAAATTACTCGCAAATGGTACTACTTTTAGGCAATATATAGATAGTAAATATGTCAAATATAGCCAGTCACTCCTTTCTATCGATGAAATCGAGAAAGTACCATTGCTGAATATTCTTTTTGTTACATGCTGTGATGATTGTTTTGGTGATAAACCGATTAAAGTAACATTTGTGCCATTATCAAAAAATGATATTGAAGTTGATTCAGTCATTGCATATGACTCTAAATTAAATGAATATACTATATCAAATACCGAATGCCCCGATTTTCCACTCATCGCTGTTGGTGTAAACGAAAGAGTAGATCCGATCAGTAAAGCGGTAAAATATAACGGGCTCAGTAAACAAGCAAAGGTCTCCGGGTATAATGAGGGATATTGTTTGTCTTTTAATGAAGCATGGCTGTATGATGATAATGAGCCATGTACTAAAGGGGCCGCAGAAATCTATTTTAGAGTATATGCATATGATGCATCCGGAAATGAAATGGAAGACGATACTCCTGAATATGAACATATGAACTATGATATATTTGGAATTTGTGCTACGGCCGGAGCAAATTTAGGACATTGGACGTCAAATAGTAGTGATCCGGATTATGCTGCTTGGTTACCAAGTTATTTTTTTGATACTAACGACCACACGACAAAACCCACAACATGTAAAATTGTGGTTTGGGAAGATGATACAATCGACGACGATAGAGTGGAACGTTACTGGTCGCTAATCGAAGGAGGAGAAGGCAGTATTATAATACCCTGGCCTTCTCATTCAAGTTATCTCTGGTATTACGGAGGTGGCGATAGTCGAGATTGTGATTTGAAAATAATAGCTTGTGTATATAGTTCATATTAATAGAAAGGTTGCTGTATGAAACCGAAAATAATGATTGTATTTTTTCTAATAATTCTAACGATTTGTGCCAATGCAAGCACGAAGAATAGCAGTAAATTTCTAAAAACCGGAACAGGAATTTATTTTATAAACGATATGGTCGGTCCCGTATTAATTACAGAATTTGGATATAGCCTTACTCAAAATCTGCTTATTGTTCCAAGATTGCTTATTTCAGCAGCAATTGGCGATAACGAATACCCCAAATCAAGTACCTATAATTCATATTATGATCTTGGATTGGGATTACAATATCGATTTTCATCTATGGAAAGGTTAAAACTTGGATTTGGTGGAAATATGCAATTAATGATGCAAGTATATCTCCGCGAATATGAAGATATTCATGATGATTTAGTAAGAAATATCGCCTCTGTGTTCGATTTTTTCTGTGGATTTTACGGTTCTGCCGATTATGCAGTTATTCAAGGAAAAAATATTGATTTCGGAGTAGATGGGATTGTCCAATTTGGCGAGTATAATTCATATACGGTAGCCATATATATGAAATTTAAATCATGACTTTTTTTATGTGTGTTATTTGCTTAAAAATTTGAATAGTAGGAAAAGATGAAATCAGGACCAAAATTAGAACCCCGCACAGGATACGGCAATGTGTGGTAAAAGTGGTGGCTTTTGTGCGGCGCAGCGTCTGAAACCTGAAAGGTTTACAAAAAAACAGTTGAAATTACCCTAAAAAGAGAGTAGTTTCAATATAACCTATTAATAAAAGGAGTAAGAAATGCAAACAAGAAATTATTCAAATGTTGTCTGGCTGCTTGTATTCATTACGATTCTTAGTTCATTTACTTTTTCTCAGCAAAAGCAACTTAAAATATTTGAGATTGAAGATGTACAGACAACTATTCAGAATATACAATCTATAGTAGAGGTTGAGAAAGAAGAAGGGGATACATCTTCTTATGTATATATCATAAAAACCAATGATAAAATATTGTTTTGTGATAAAAACTACAATTCACTGAAGGCAATTAATATAATACCAAATGAGACTCAGATACTCCTAAGTAAGAAAAGCCGCTATGTAATAACACGAGAATATTTGAATGTACCTGAAAGTAAACTTAAAGTACGGTTTACACTTTTTGATTATCAGGGAAAAATATATTGGTCAAGAGAAGAAGAAGTGATATATGATGTATCAGACAATAGAGTGCGAGTTATATCCGATGTAAATGGTAGTTTATTTGAATTGGATGTTAGCACTACTCTAATGAAAATAACTGATACAAACGGTAATGTAACAGAGATAAGCCTGTTTGATGATGCGCCGGTTCTTGAATATAGATTTCAATCTATTGATATATCCAAAAACGGAGAATATATAGCCGTGTGTATAAATAAACAGGCTGCAATAGCAGGTGGAACGATACAAAAAACACCTGTAAGAGGGCCTAATAAAGGTAAAGAGCAGATTTTTGAAATTGAAGAGAAAGACGGAGAACCGTACATACTTTTATTTAACTACAAGGGAAAACTTTTAAGACAAAAACGAGAAGACCTGCCCAGTGTATCCTCAATCAATATTAGTGACGATGGTTCTCGAATAGCATGTTCTTTTTATACATTTGAAAATTCTAACAAAAAAAATAGTACGGATAAAACGAGAATATATGATAATCAGTTTAAACAGATTGCCAGTCTAGATTTTATGGTCAGAGACATTGTTTATGATAATGGTACATTTATTGCGATCGGTCCTCGTCATCTCATTGCATATGATATAAAGTCAAATACTAAACTATATTCAGCAAAATTGACAGGTAAGTCAATGATGTTATCAAAGATAATAGTAGATGATAAAGACTGTATAAATGTAATTACTAGATCCGGGTCGCAGAAATTTGCGAACTTATATGATAATCAAGGAAAATTTATGAAGGAAATATCATTAGGTGAACTTCGCAGTAATACAACTGTAAATCTAATAACCGAAAAAATATTACTCAGATCAAATACAATTGCAACTGATGGAAAGATTCGTAAAATTAAATAGAGGTGACTCATGAAAAAGAAATATAGCAGGAATATTATTGTACCGATAATGATACTATTTTATAGTATTATAAAGTTATCAGCATATCCCTGGCCATTAGCTGGTATGAATACTCAACATTATGTTGGTGGAACATTTGGTGAAGTGAGAGGTCCTATGTATGGTTTAGATCATTGTCATCGAGGGATAGATATTGATAATGGTACTACAGAAACTGCAGTGTACCCCGTTATTAATGCAAAAGTGCTTGCAAAGACTGATAATGCTGTGATAATAGAAGGTATTGATGCATATGAATATTATACATATGACCACTTATCGACTATTTCGATACAACAAGGTGATACAGTTTATGCAATAGAAGCCGATTCAAATCGAATTGGATATTTTAATGGATATGGCTCAAATCATTTACATCTTGGTGATGGTTATGAATATGGTTATGGTTTTTTTAATCCATTATTTTATATAGAACCTTTTTCGGATACTTATAATCCCGAGATTGAATATATCAAAATTGCAAAAAATATTACATCAAGTACTGTATCACCCACTTTATGTCCAACTAATAGTGAGAGTGGAAATCAACGGATGGGTGAAGGAGATAAAATAGATATTCTCGTAAAAGCTAAAGATCAAATTGCTACGTATGGTGGCTACAATAACGGTATTTATGGAGTTGAAGCTACTATAGAAGGGCCACTTCCAGACGATGATGAGATAGTGAGTTATGAAGGCTTTTTTATGGATAATGGCTTTTTTAATTATAACAGCGCTGACGTTAATTATATTTACGCTCCTGGTTCTAAATCAGCACAGTCGACAACAGATACTTCTGTGTATATATATGCTCCCACAAATAATTACACAAGTGATGGATATTGGGATACAGAAGGATTGGAAGAAGGAAGATATAAAATTATAGTAACTGTATGGAGTCTGATTGACAATGACTATATGCATTCCGATGAAGATTCTATAATAGTTGAAACTGGGAATTCTTCTGAACAGCCCTCATTTTCGGAAAGGATACAACAATGAAGATATTCACATATTTATCAATAATATCATTAATTTTATTGTTCTCAATAATATCGTTGGGCGAGAATTATATGATAATCTGTCATGAGGATTTATATAGTTCAAGTTGGTATAACAAACTCTACAGTCTGAAAGTGAACCAAGGGTATTCGGTAACTTACATCGAGATTGAAGATGGATATGGTGTCGGATCTATTCAGTTTGTGATTGATGACTTTGACCCTGACTATGTTCTGTTAGTCGGTGACGCCAGTGAATATCCTGATGGAAGTAAACAAGTCGCAAGTGCATCAAATGGTAACTATATCCCTTTTTACTATACTTCTATGTATTGTACTGCACATCCAAATAGAGATACTGATCCAATTCCCAACGATGAGTGGTTTGTTGAGAATTCACCGGGTACCTATATTGGACGTGTTCCGGCAAATTCAGCCCAGGAAGTCGAAAACTGGGTAGATAAATTAATTGAAGAGGTTCACAGCTATTCGGAATATGAAGATTGGAAAAACAATATTCTGTTTACAACCGGGAATATGGATCACCCTAGCAATGGATGCAAAGGTATTTACCGCAATCTGGAACGAGATACTTTAATTGCCCGCTATATTGAAGATGCCGATTTTGATTATGACACACTTAATTCCGCAAACTATTCTGATCCTTATGGGTACTCAGATGATCGTTCCGATGATTTTGAAGATGCAGTTAATACTGGTTGTGGATTTATCAATGCTTTCGGTGTTGGAGCGGATGAAATATTTCTTGTTAATTTTTATTTTAAAGATAGTAGTGATTGGGATTTTACCAATTCTGGGGAATATCCATTTCTGCTTGGAATGAGTTGCTATGTAGGTAGAATACAAGATTATTATAATAACCAAAATACTGAATCTATTATTCAGAAATTAATGTTTTTAGAAGATGCAGGTATAGTAAATAGCATTGCACCAACCTGGGCAACAGTAACTTCAGGTGTAAGAGAGTTTTGTTATGAAGCATTCGAAGGTTTTTTTCAAAATGATTATCAAAACCTGGGAAAAGTATTAAAGCAGATTAAGTCTGACTTTGTATCAGCAAGTCCACGTAATGATTGGATGTCGAAATCTGTTGTTTTATACGGTGATCCGTCTGCACCATTGCCGGTTTATCAATATTTCAATTCTAATATCACCCAGAATACCGAATGGAGCGGAAGCATTATTGTGGAAAATGACATTTCGGTTGCTTCGGGTGTTACTCTCACTATTCAACCCGGCACCGGGATTTTCTTCAAAGATAATGCTCAACTGAAAGTCTATGGAACTCTCATTGCAGAGGGAACCGTTAGTTATCCGATTGTCTTCTCCGGCGCCAGTGAATCTCCTTCCCGCGGCGACTGGGACGGTATCCGCTTTGAGGATTCCAGTGACGATGCCAATTGCATTATCAATCACTGCGAGATTGAATATGCTTATTTCGGTATTTACTGTAATTATGCCAATCCGACGATTGAAAACAATACAATTTCGAATTGTAAATATGGACTCTATTTAAGGTATTCTTCTCCCGATATCAGCACCAATTCCATCAGAGTTAATCAATATTACGGTATATACGGTTATCAGTCGAATTCATATATATACGACAATCTGATTGAGAATAATTCATCTTACGGAGCCTATTTTGTTGGAAGTTCAACTCCTGAGTTTTATAATAACTCCATTCAATACAATTATTCAAATGGTTTCTATTTATATTTGTACTGTAACGCTCGCTTCGGACCCATTTCAGGCTCCGGTAAAGGTAATAATGTAATTTATTCAAATGCTGTTTATGGAATCAGAGCATATTATAATTGTTATCCGTTTATGGGCAGCAGTGATGCCTATAATAACCGAATCGGTGGATATAACAGCATCTATGGAAATATTAGTTATGACGGTTATGTATCCAGCTCGTGCAGTGTTGAAGCAGAATGGAATTACTGGGACGATCCACAAAATATTTATATTGGCAGCGGGTGTTCGTTTGATATTACTCCTGCACTTGCCTCAAACGATGCCTCCGGTTCATCACTTGCAAAAACAACAGGAAACATAATAAATATTGCATCTGTAAATCCTGATTATGAGAAAGCCGGATTTAATCCAAGGAAGCCCAATCCCAATCGGCTATCCGATCTGTGGCTGTGGGGGCATGATCTTTTTATAAATGATAAACCGGAAACTGCAGTGGAAGTATATCAGACTCTTATTAGGAAATTCCCCAATTCCGAAGAAGCCAGAAAGGCTTTAATAATAATCAGTCAATTATATTCTGAAACAGGCCGAAATGACCTTGGAATTTATCTCCGTGAGATAATCAATGATAAAGACAATAATAATAGTCTGAAACAGGTTGCCTATGACATGCTGGCGGCGCACTATTATCAAAAACAAGATTTCGAGAACGGTATTCAATGCAGTCGTTCTATTCTTGAACAATATCCCGATACCGAAAGTGAAAAGTTAGCCCTCTTTCAAATTGTTACAGCTTACTATCAGGATTTAAGTAACAGGGATCAAGCCCAAAATTATCTTGACAAACTTCAATGTAAATACCCAAATGATCACCTGTCCTTAATGGCTCGTGAGGCTATGGGTGAGGAGATTAATTGGGCACTCTTCAAACCGACGAATGAACCTGAAACCGCAGAAATTGTACTTCCTGATAAATACACTCTCCGTAACAACTATCCCAATCCCTTCAATCCGACAACAACCATTGCCTTTGACCTGCCGGAAGAGTCTCATGTGACATTGATAATCTATGACATTAGCGGCAGAGAAATAGTCAAAATTGTGGATGGAAATCTTCACGAAGGATTTCGCCATGCCGTCTGGGATGGGAAAGATAAATCCGGGGTCCAGGTATCCAGCGGGGTTTATCTGTATTCCATCAGAACATCTTCGGGTTTTAATGCCACCAAGAAGATGGTATTAGTCCGATGAACCGATAGAAATAATTAATAGTGGGCTGGTTATTATATATAATCAGTCCACATTTTTCAAAATATAATGTTGATGATATTCAGGAATTAATGATCAGCCTGAAAAAAACAGAAAACACGATCCTGCTGTTAATATTGGGTATTACGCCACTGCTATTCTGTAATCAGATGCAGTATAATTTCCATACGCCGAAGTACTTATTCATGCAGTTTGCGGTTTTTTTCGCAATTGCGATTATTCTGCTCAGGAAACACATCTTGATCCAAATCAACTCCCTGGATAGCCTGGTGCTGTTCCGATTGCTGTGGTTTATTCCACTGGCTTTTATGACCAATAGATATGCCAGCTTGTTTGATAATATTGATATTTTCGCCTACCTGGCACTGTTTTATGTCGTAATCCAAATGATATTCAGTGACCGTAGCAGAACCGGGACAATTGATTTTATGAAGATCACTGTTTCTGTTATCGCTATTGCTTGTTCTATCGAAGCGCTTTATGGTCTTCTGCAATACATTGGTCTGGACCTATTTCATCCCGGCGGTTATCAATCCTATGAATCATTGGTGGTCGGGACATTCGGCAGCGCCAACTCCATGGGCGGGTACCTGGCGGCGTCATTTCCCTTTCTAATCTATTGGTTTTATACCCAAAAGAAGAAAATTTGTAAATACGTTATTGGATTCTGTGGTTTGATCATTCTCTGTGCGCTGGTATTGACGCTCAGCCGCGGCGCCTGGCTGGCTTTATTGGGCGGTCTGTTTTTTCTCGCTTACCCGGTATTGCATCGATTCTTTAAGAAAAGATTTCAGAACAAATATATAAAAATAGGGATTGTCATTATTATCTCATTAGTAATTCTGATATCTCTGGTTGGTATCTATCATCTCAATGCCGATTCCGCCCTGGGACGTATCTTTATCTGGAAGGTCAGCGGATTGATGATCAGAGATTATCCCATTCTGGGAGTTGGTTATGGCAATTACGGGTTTCAATATCTGAATTATCAGGCGAAGTTTTTCGACAATCATGAAAATGCGATTTATTACGAAAAGGCATGTGGAATAAAATCAGCACACAGCGAGTTTGTGCATATCACCGCAGAAACCGGTATTATCGGGCTTGTTCTCTTTTGTTTGTTAATCATCCTTTTCTTCATTTACAGCCGAAAGATTCTACTAAGCCGGATCAATAAGGAAAGCAGGAACCTGGTCCGAATATTTGTTGCTGCGTTTATCGTTATTATTCTTCATTCCGCAGTCGATTCGGTGCTGCATACTTTACCCATATCCATCATGTTTTACTTTTCCCTGGCCATGATGTCGGCGCTATCAAAGAAATATTCCGATAATATGACAAGGTACTCAAAAAGCATTGGATTCAATTTGAAGACTAACAAACTGATGCTGTCTATTGGGATAATCATTCTGCTGTTTAACATTTATAGAATTGTGTATAAAGGAATTGGGTATGTTCATTGGAAGAGCGGTCAGAATGAAGTAATGCAAGGAAATTGGGATAAAGGTATTGAAGAATATGAAAATGCAATAAAATATCTGCCTAATAATGGCGAACTTCAATTTCACCTTGGCGCTGCGTATTCTTATACCGGTCAATCGGAAAAAGCCCTAAAAATAATTCAGCAATCACAGGACAGTTTCAACGACAAGAATATCTATATTGTGCTGGGAATAACTCATATGGATCTGGGTAATTATGAAGAAGCAGAGGAGAACTTGAAGAACGTCACCTACATGTATCCCCAGCTTCTATATCCGCACTTTCTGTTGGCGCAATTGTATCATCGCACCGCTTATATTTCCAGAGCAGTTAGCGAATTGCATTACATTCTTGAGGAAAACCCTAAGATTCTTTCAGATGATGTTAGAGCGATTAAACGGGATGCTGAACGGTATTTATATTTTCTACAAAATCCGGGTAATTGATATAAACTCGATGCTATTAATACATATTATCCCGATTGTCAATAACCTTGGCATCGGTTTCCATTTCAGCCAGCCATGAATTGTAGTAGTCGGTCTTGGCTCGTTTCAAGAGACGATCACGGATCATCTCTTTTTCAACGCCGTAGTCCTTTTCATCAATCTTGCTTGCCGAAAGACGCTTCACGATCACGTATTGATTTCCGACCTGAATTGGTTGTGAAAACTGCCCGTCCTTGAGAGCCAGTAGTGTTCCGGTGATGACGTCTGAACGGCTGATACCTTTTAAAGGACGACTAAGCATAACGTCATTATGTATGTCATACTTGATTCCCGAAACAGATATCGCAATGGATTTGAAATCTCCATCTGATTTCAGATCATTAAATGTTTGATTTGCAATATTTTCAAGATTACCGGTCCGTTTATTTGTCATTAAGGTCGATTTGACGGACTCGGAAACTTCGTCAAGTGGACGATAATAATCCGGATTGACGGCTGCTAATTTGAAAATAGCATATCCATTATCCGCACCAAGCAGTTCGGATATAGTGCCCACCGGATTATCGGAAAAAGCAAATTGAATTGCCCGCTTAAAGGAGCCGAATCCGGGAATATAAGAATTGTTTTTATTAATCTTACCGGTGGATTTGATTTCGATATTGTGACTATCAGCCGCGGCTTCAAAACCGATATCCGATGCATCAAATGCAAACAGACTTGACTTCGATCGAACATTATCGAGTGTTTCGGGACCAGAAGTGATTTTCAGGAGGATATGACGGGCTTTGACCTGAGCCTGACCGTTTTGAGTCCGTTTGTCCTCAACCTTGATCAGGTGATAACCAAATTGTGTTAATACAGGATCGGAAATTCCACCTTTATTCAGTGCAAAGGCTGCTTTAGTGAATGGTGCTACCATCTGGTTCTGATCGAACCAACCAAGATCACCACCGCTGTTTTTTCCACTGGGGTCTTCGGTATATTCCGCAGCAACTGTCTCAAAGGATTCACCCTTTTCAATGCGGTTTTTAAGATCCGTGACGAGTTCGTACCGTGACAGGGAATCTTCGGCAGTTGGTTTAAGCTCAAAATAAACGTAATCCAACTCGCGGGTTTCCTGTACAAAATAGTCATCCCGGTTTTCTTTATAGTAAGTTTCGATTTCAGTCTTACTGACGTCCACAGAATCTGCAACAACCAAAGAAAAGGGAAAAAAAAGTGTTTCAACAGTGAATGGAACCTTGGTTTTTATATATTCTTCCTGAATTGCCGCGTCCGATACAGCAGGCAGGTTTTCAATTAAATAGCGGATTTTCTGAAAGGGCAGCAGACCGCGAAGATATTGTTCCACACCGAGCCACTCATCGCTTTGAGGATTTGTCAGTGCCTGAATATATTTTTGCCGGTCGAACTGACCATCGGTCTGAAAGGCTTCCTGATTGATCAGAAATTCCGGCGGGTACTGCATGAGGTATTCGTATATTTCCCAATCCGTCGCCTGTAAACCAAGCCGTTTGATTTCTTCAGAAATCAGGGTCTCGCTGATAAAGGATTTCCAAACCTGATCGGTAACTCTTTCAACGATACTTTCAGTAATTTCCTGTCCGTTTTCGCGATATTGTTCCAACTGATTCTGGACCAGCTGGGAATATTGCATTCCGTCAAATTCGTTGCTGTTGACGATGCCGGCTTTGCCCTGCAGTTTCTTTTTGCTTGAAAACAGATCTGTGATATCCGCACCGCCAACCAGTCCGCCGATTGTCATACTCAATACAAAAAGAACCAGAAGTGACCATAAAATAATATGGGTGTTGTCTCTTAATCGTTTCATCACTGCCATAGCTGTATTCGACCTCCAAATTTCAAACTGTTATCCGTCAAATTGACGGGCATTAAATATAACTATATTTCCAAGTTCAGGCAAACGCAAAGTCCGTAAATTAGCAGTATAATGAAAATTAATTATTACTTGGAGTTATTATTAATACGAACCCAGGTGGCGAAAGAGTTAGAAATTTGATATTTGTAATTATATTGATCCTATCGGTGAGACGTTGTGTCATTACCATACACTTACGTGCAGGAAAGTGCCATTAAAACTTACCCCAAAGTTTCTCTTCCGGACGACGCTCAGGAACATACTGGTCTTCGATTTCACCGTCGTTCCACTTTTTTGACACATAAAGGCCACAGAAACATTTACCGAAGTCCTTTACATCGGTTTCACGATAAACGCATGGACAGATGATATCCTTGTCCCAGTCCCGGTCATTGGACGCCAGACGGCAGGGACAGGCCATATAACCATAGCGTCCTTTATTGATCAATAGGGATTCAAGCAGACGG
>JAHJGX010000112.1 GCA_018824205.1 bacterium | reverse complement strand
GGTAGCCGAAGCCTTGTCAATTACCCCTAAGCCTCTTAACAGAAAGAGAATGATAATTAAAAATCCGTAGTGAGAATAATATTTTTTGATATATTGATTTTATTGGAGTTAAACTACTACTCTGTTAAACTTGGGTTAAGACTGGGCTAATTTAGAATATTATAAAGTAACTTAACTATTTTAAATTAAGTTCTTTTTCTAACCCTAATTCTTTCAATTTTTCTTTGTTATTTTCTATATACAAACCTAATTCTTTTTTATTCTCTAATATATAAGGTATTAACTCATTTTTTACAAATTCTATTTCCTGATTTTTATTATAATTACTATTAGTTAATTGAGATGATTTAAAACTGATAAAATAGGTATTTGGTTGGATAAAATACAACAGGCTAAATATGTCTTGTCCTAATTCATTAATATGTGGGCCTAATTCAGTTGTGTAAGATACAATTGGAGGGTCAATTCCATTTAAATCAGGTAAATCAGCGATTGCTTGAAGTATTTCAATCCAAGTAGTGTACATGTTTGGAGTGGGCGGCCAGTTCGCCGAACAAGTTGTTATTATATTATTTTCATTAAATAAAGTTCCATTTGTTCCTGGTCCGGGGAATGATGAATCCATAGCTAAAGCCAAATAAGGAACTGTAGGTTTTTCTGTGCTTTCATAATATTGTAAATGTAATTTTCCTAGTGTTGCTTGTGGGATTTCATTTTCTAATAAGTCTATAATATAATCTCTTATGAATTCATATGGAGGATCATAGTTCATATTCCATCTGGCAGGTGCTTCCAAGTCATTTGGTCCGAATCTGACTGTGCCTTTAAGCCAATCTTCATTTAGATATGGTACTACTGTCGACATTGGGAAGTTGCTCATTATCTTGTATGCTAGTATTGTGTCATTTTGTGCGATTGTGATTTCACTGCTGTTGTCTGGTCCTGCTCTTTGTTCGAAGTTTTCTATCTTTCCTGGTCTTCTTAAGAATAGGTAGTCTTCTAACATGTATTTTCCATCTATTGTGTTTGGGTTTGTTGCGTTGAATTCGTATGTTCCTTCTTTTAGTTTTACTGTTAGCACTCCTCCAACTCTCTTGTATTCTTCGTTGTCTATCCAGAATGTGCTTGTGTCTGAGATTAGTGTTGTGTCTGTTTTGAAGTCTTTGATTATGAATGTTACTGTGTTTAATGCTTTCACGTTTAGGTTGAATGGATTCAATATTGTGCTTGCTTGTCCATCTGAAACAGTTATTAGCATGTTTTCTATGTTGCCTGTGAAGTTTGAGTCTGGTGTTATTATTAGTGAGTCTTCTTTTTGGCTCCAGTTTACTAGTGAGTCTGTTAGTAATGTATATGTTAATAAATCGTTTTCTGCATCTATTACATAGTTGTTCATAGCTAGTTTTAGTGTTTCTCCTTCACTTACTTCTTGGTTTTCAATGTTGCTTGTTTGTACTGGCGCATCATTCACTGCTTCTACGTTTAAGTTAAAACCATTACTTTCTGCTTTTAGTCCTTCTTTATCTGCTGCTTCTATGATTAAGCCTTCTAGTGTTCCGTTCCAGTCAGGTGAGGGTGTGATTGTTATTATGCCGTTCTTTACTGTATAGTTAGCGTTTGACAGGTTTTTTACAATGTAGCTTAGTGTGTCGTCGTCTACGTCTGAGAAATAACTTGTTGTGTTTATTCTTATCAATGAGTCTTCTTTTGTTGTTTGGTTTTCTATGTTGCTGTTGAATATTGGTGCGTCGTTTACTGATTGTACTTTGATTACTACTTCATCGCTGTTGCTGTATTCAGAGTCGTTTATGCTTATTCTTAGTTTGTTTTCGCCGTATCCGTTTGCTAATAAGTCGCTGATTTTTAGTTTGTCTCCGTCTATGTATGTGTTTATTAGTGCTTCGTTGCTTTGCTCTTCTAATAAGTAAAAAACTTGGTCTGTGTCGCTGTCTGTTCTATACAAGTTTAAATTAGAGATTAGTGTTCTTAGTGTGTCGTCTTCGTTGATTGTTAGTGTGTCTGGTAAATTGATAGAGGGTGGTAGGTTTCCTTGCGCTACGTTTACTATTATTTCTAGGTTTTTCCTTAGTGTTTGGTCTTCTCTGTCTACCACTTCTATAGTTGTTCTTTTTTCGCCTGCTGTTTTTCCGTAGTATTTTAGCAAGGTGTCTTGTTCTACTTTGAAGTTCTCAGTATCTGCTGGCAAAAAAAGTCCTTTTTCATCATTGTACACATAATCGTTTAGGTTTATTGTTGCGCTGTCTCCTCTCATTATGTTTTGTGTTGGTATCTCTCCTATTATTCTTGGTCCTACGTTTCCTGTTATTAGATCCAAAGTAGTGTCTTGGGCAGGCGTTGTCAGGGATACTATTTTCATGCTTGTATTGGGTTTGATGAAGTGGATTTCGTCAAGGCCGGTGGATTTTCGTAGAGTATTACTATAATTACCAGCAGGTTGAACATGTGAACTTGTTTCCAGGCGTAGGTTTGAGCCATTGCCGGAATCCAGCAAGGTCAGTCGTCTGGTCAATTTTTTATCACCATCAGTGAGCACTATGAAATAAATACCTGCAGAAACAGAATTTCCAAAACGATCAGCGCCGCCCCATGTTAGTGAATATTTTCCGGCTGTTGGAAGTTTTACCTTATCGATTAAGTGTCCTCTCAGATTAAATAGCGATAATGTTGCCGATGATACAGTACTGCACTGAATACGGGTTTCCGGGTTGAAGGGATTGGGATAATTTTGGCTAAGACTGAACTGTTGTGGTAAATGTTCCGGTTCAATACCGACTGTTTGGATGTTCAGAGAAAATTTGCCGTAATTGTCGGTGTTTGTGCTATCTAACCGGACTACATTTGCGAAATACGCTACTGATGCGTCGACTATAGGATTGTTCTTTTTATCGACATAGTGACCGGTGATGGTGATTTGGCCGGCAATCAGTAGCGATCCGAATAACAGAATAAGCAGAGTCAGGAAGGCAATCTTCCAAAAGCGTTTCGGCGGACCGCGGCAAATAGTGTGATTGACGGGCGAGTTGCTTTTCTTGTAGCGGATACGACGTTTAGGGAAATGCGGCAGGGCGTGCCATTGGCCTTTTCCATTGAGAAAAGGCAGATTCGGGAGTTCTCTGAGCATATCCCATATAATCGCGCGTGTCTGTTTTTCCATACTTCCAGCCATGATGGATAATTGTAGTTAATTATGTCCTTAAAATCAATATAATTAAGACTACGGAGCGGAGCATTGTAGCCAGATTACATGTGCGTTTTTATGGTGTCTTGAGTCTCGTTACCGGGCTCTGCTCGGGAATGTACCTGTTTGCGTTATGGAGCACAGCCCCGTAACGAGGGTAAACGAGGGTGAAACCGCAC
Source organism: bacterium (assembly GCA_018824205.1). Taxonomy (GTDB): domain Bacteria; phylum Fidelibacterota; class UBA2242; order UBA2242; family UBA2242; genus B118-G9. The sequence goes on along the minus strand of JAHJGX010000112.1, from coordinate 7,166 downwards.
TAAGTATTATTTTTTTTAATTCTACCAAATACTTTATCAATTACCCAGTTAGTTGTTGCTGCAGTTTTTCCGGTACTCGGACATTGCCCGGTTCCGGTCAATTCATCCACAATTGTCTGGATCAACGGCTGTTGGATATGATCAGGATGGTGGATTTTGTATTCCTTCCGTCGGTGTTTTGTATGAACAATGAACGGTAAATCCCCGAAGGTCGCATAACTGATTTTACCTTTTGATCCGACAATTTCAGTCTCATCGAGATTTTCATTTGCCGTAAAACACCACGTACCCGAGCCTAAAACACCATTTTCAAATTTGAAATTTGCGCTAATGATATCCTCAACCTCATATAATCCGGCCTGATTTTCTGCAAATCCGCTTGCTTCGCATATTTCTCCCAGGAAAAATTGCACCAGATCGATCATGTGGGAACCCAGGTCACAGAAATATCCGCAACCAGCGATTTCCGGATCAATACGCCAATGATATTCACCGGATTGGTCAGCTTTGGACGGTTTCTGATAAAACCTGACATTGACCGCCCGAATATCACCGATATCGCCTCTTTCTATAATCGCTTTCAATTTCAGAAATCGCGGCAGTGCCCGCCGATAATATGCTGCGAACAATGGAGCTGCTGCTTTTTCACACACATCAATCATCTGTTGACATTCGGCAAAACTGCAAGCCATCGGTTTTTCGACATAGACTGGTTTACCAGCCTGAGCGACCTTAATCGTGTATTCCATATGTGATGATGGCGGAGTTGCGATGTAAACAGCATCAACTTCGGAATCATTAATGAGCTTATCTGCATCATCGTACCACTTTGGAACATTGTGGCGACGAGCATAATCTTTGGCTAATTTCCCATTACGCCGCATTACTGCAATCAGTTCAGAGTTTTTTGCTTTCTGAAATCCCGGACCACTTTTCTTTTCGGTCACGTCACCGCAACCGATCATCCCCCAGCGAATTTTTGTAATGTTGATAGATGATTTCATTTAAATCAAATGTTTCCTTTTCGGACATCCTCTTTAATTCTCTGGATATGCCCGCGGCCCAAACCCTTTACCTCGCAGTCGAGTTCAAAATATTCACGAATTTTATCATCGTCCAGTATCCCAAAACAATCGATAATCGCTGCCGGGTGACCGATCCATTCAAGCAGTTCTTTGGGATTAAGATTCAGGTAGGCTTCATGCCTGACTGCCAGAATAACGGCTTTCACATCCTTTAATGCTTTTTGCAGATTCTGTTCAATGCGCAATTCTTTCAATTTTTCCTGATTTCGGAAAAACCGGGCTTTACTGTGACCGGGACTGGGATAGCTGTCCTGTAATTCGAATTCCCACCAATGCTGAACATAGGGATCATGAACCCGAATTTCTGCTCCCATTTCAGTCAGTTTTCGGACAATAATCTCCGAACCACTGTAACGGGTATCACCGACATCTTCCCGGTAGGCTGCGCCTAAAACCAGAACTTCTGCCGCAGCAATCTGCTCACCCATGTTTCGTAATGCATCTCTTGTCAGTTCAGCGACATGCAGACCACGTGTATCATTAATATCGATTGCCAAGGGTGTAATTTTAAAAATATCGTCATTGTATCCGAGTATATGTTTATAGGCCCAGATGCCCAAGCCGCCATCTTTCGGCAGACAATAGCCGCCAATTCCCGGTCCGGGAAATATCATGTTGCTATGAGTCGGACGAACTTTGATGGCTTTAATTACTTTAATCAGATCGACGCCATTCCGTTCCGCATAAAGACTCCATTCATCCAGGAATGCCAGAATTGTCGCCCGGTAACTGTTTTCGACGATTTTTGCCGTTTCCGATTCTATGGGGCGATCCATAACCGTCAATGGGTATTCATCGGTGTTCAGAACCTCATTAAGAAACTTTACTACCTTATCACGGGCCTTATCATTAATTCCACTGCAAACCCGCCAGAAATCCCTGATACTGGCAACGTAGTTCCGGCCCGGCATCACCCGTTCATAGCTGTGTGCCAGCAACGGATCGGATTTTATTCCTCTTTTCTTAAAAATATCTTTCATTATGGGAAATGCAACCTGTTCGGTTGTGCCAGGAGCAACGGTGGTTTCAATCAGTACCAGTGCTTCCGCGGGAATGTGTTCTGCAATGACACCAATCGATTGTTCCAGTGCCGCCATATCGGTCTGGCCGGTGCGGACATCTCCTAAATCTTCCTTGAGATAATCACATTGAACATCAACAACAACCACATCGGCGAGTTTAAGAACATCATAGGTATAGGTGGCCATCAATGTTTTTTTATCTTTAACACAACGCTCAATCATGGGATCGACTTCCGGATCTTCGGCTTTTACCGGTGATACACCTTTGTTGAGCAATGGTATTTTCCAATAGCTACGGATACTGGGGCGCTGCATTCCAATTACAAATTTAGATGGTTTGCCGTTTTCATCAACTGTATCGGCGACGATTGCAGCCATGACGGCACCAACAAAACCAACTCCCATAACCACAACTATTTCGCGTCCATTTTCCCGTTCGGATTGAACGCGTTTTTTCAGCATTTCAAATTCTGACTGATATTCTTCCTGACCGGGAATCCGAAATTTCTCGCCACTCGGACTGATTGAAAACACTTCCGGCATAATTGCTCCTTTCTGATAAGAAATTAGTCCTGTAGTCTTTTTTTTAAACAGCATATGATTGATTAAAATTGTGCACATTGAAATTTTCCTGACTCAAGTATAATAAAACTTTTACAAAAGGTCAGCATTTTTAAAAAGAAAACGTCCAGCTTTGAAACAGAACGCTTTTGTGAAAGAGATTTTATAAAAAATCCGACTATTTCCGTTTATCCTTTGCTTTCGTAATTAAGAGCCCACCACCCTTCTTTCGTCCTTTAAAGGTCGCCAGCACCTTCTCAGCATCTACAAAGGGCATTGCAAGAAACGAGAAGCTATCCAGAATCTGCAGATCATTAATGGCGTCCCCTTTAACACCGGTTATCTCCGTAATGTATTTAATCAGTTTACGGGGTGTCAATCCATCTTTTCGCCCCTGAGTTACGAACAAACGGGTGATTCCTTTATTGTCAACAGCTGCTTCTGAAATTTCATTATAGCGAGATATATCCAGGTCTGTATGAAAGGAATGTTTCAACAGTCCGGCGATGACATCCAATGGGTCGGAATCGCGTGACAGGTTACGAGCCATATCAAAATAAACTTTTTCAGGTTTGGACGCTAATATTCCCTTTAATTCAGTTTGAATTTTGGCCCGCTTTGACTGAATGACATCGGTAATATTTGGAAGAGTCGCTTTTTTAATTTTTGATTTGGAAACTCTTTCTATAAACTGAAGTTTGCGGTATTCAGTCGGTGTTATGAATGTCACGGCAATGCCTGTTTTGCCGGCTCGTCCGGTACGCCCGATTCTGTGAATATAGGCCTCAGGATCTTGTGGCAGTGAATAATTAATGACATGTGTTAAATCCTGGATATCAATTCCCCGCGCGGCTACATCGGTTGCGACAAGAATGCTTATTCGTCGGCTTTTAAATTTTGCCAATATCTTTTCCCGGATAAATTGCGTCATATCACCATGTAATCCGTCAGCGTCATACCCGCGTTCCATCAGGTGATTTGCCACAGTATCTACATCAACCTTTGTCCGACAAAACACAAGTGCGTAAATATCTTCCTCCATGTCGATTATCCGGCATAGAGCTTCAAATTTATCGTACCGTTTAACTTCAAAATAGATTTGATCGGTCTCACTGACAGTCAGCTGACCTTTACCTGTTTTGATAAGCTCATACTCATTCATGTATTTTTTAGCAATGTCCAGAACTTCATCGGAAATTGTTGCGGAGAACAGCATTGTGCGTTTATCGTCGGGAGTTTTTTCAAGGATAGCAGAAACTTCTTCAAGAAATCCCATGTTGAGCATTTCATCGGCTTCATCAAGTACGAGGTAAGATATTCTATCCAGCCGTAAAGTCTTCCGTCTGATATGATCCAGAATCCGGCCCGGAGTTCCGACAATGATGTCGATTCCCCTGGCTAAACTCTGAAGTTGCCGTTCAATGGATTGGCCGCCATAGATTGGAATGACTGTCAAACGTTTCTGACCTTTCAGTGAATGAAATTCCTCTGCGACCTGAACAGCCAATTCTCTCGTCGGTGTCAGCACCAATACCTGCGGATGTTTTTTCTTTTGATCCAGCAGATCGATAATCGGAAGAGCAAACGCAGCTGTTTTGCCCGTACCGGTCAATGCCTGACCAACGATATCTTTATTGCCTGACAAAATTGTCGGGATTACCTCAGTCTGAATTGGTGTCGGCTCTTCAAATCCTCGTTCGTTAATAATTTTCAGCAAATCCTCAGATAAACCGAGATCTTTAAATGTCGTCATGTATATTCGAATCCTTTCGCAGGGTACATCTCTGGCAGCGCATCAGATATCAGCCGGTGGTAAAACATTAATAATAAAGCGGTTAAAAATCGCTGAAGGTTACACTATTTTCCAGTGGAAACAAAGCGAAATATTGCAATCAATATTGGAATTTAATCCGTTATTTCTGTGATTTTATTTTCCAGATTTCCTTAGCATATTCACTGATCGTTCGATCGGAAGAAAATTTTGCCATATTTGCTGTATTTATAATCGATTTTTGAGTCCATCTGGTTTGATCAAGATACACTTCATCTACCCTTCGTTGAGCATTCATGTATGCATCAAAGTCCGCAAGGACCATAAAATGATCACCGTTATTTATTAATGTTTCATATATCTGATTAAACAGGCCGGGCTGATTGTGGCAGAAAAAGTCGCCCCGAATCAGTTCAACAACCTGATTTAAAAGAGGATTGTTTTTAACAACTGTTTTTGGATCATAGCCATTCTGCTTTGTTGTTGCCACCTCATCCGCAGTTAGTCCAAAAATAAATATATTGTCTTCACCAACCTCTTCCATGATTTCAATATTCGCCCCGTCGAGAGTCCCGATGGTCAATGCGCCATTCAGGGCCAATTTCATGTTTCCGGTCCCGGAGGCTTCCATTCCAGCAGTGGAAATCTGTTCAGACAACTCGCTGGCAGGAATGATTCGCTCAGCCAGTGATACATTGTAATTTTCAATAAAATGAAAATTGAGAATGCCTTTTGTCGCCGGATCATTATTTACAATTTGGCCAACACTGTTTGCCAATTTAATTATCAATTTTGCCAGTTGATAACCAGGAGCAGCTTTTCCACCAATCATCACAGTCCGCGGAACCTGTATAGCATTGTGGTTTTCTTTCAGTAGGAGATATTCAGCAATAATTCGCAAGACGTTCAGCAATTGGCGTTTATATTCATGCAAGCGCTTAATCTGAACATCAAACATCGATTCGGGATTAATTTTAACACCCTTTGTTTCAAACAGGTATTCACAAAATGACAATTTATTGCGTCTTTTCACATCTTTCCATTTTATCTGAAATTCAGGATCGTCTTTATACACGTCAATTTTTTTAATTTCACTCAGATCTTTTTTCCAGGCGTCACCGATACTTTCACTGATTAGGGTCGCCAGGGCACTATTTGCCTGGTTTAGCCATCTTCTGGGAGTTATTCCATTGGTTTTGTTGTTTACCCGATTGGGAAATACTTTTAGAAAATCATTGAATAGTTCTTTCTTCAGAATGTCCGTATGTAAGGCTGAAACACCGTTCACGGATTGACTTCCAATAAATGCCAGGTTGGCCATTCGGATCATTCTTCCGTTTGTCTCTTCAATAATAGACATCTGACGCATCCGGTCAAGATCATTCGGAAATTTTGAAAGAACCTGCTGAAGAAACCGGGAATTAATTTCATAAACAATCTCCAGATGCCTCGGCAGTATTCTGGATAATAACTCAAGGGGCCATTTTTCCAATGCTTCCGGCAGAATTGTGTGATTAGTATAGGCAAATGTCCGGACGGTCAAATTCCAGGCCTCTTCCCATTTCAGTCCTTCTATATCAATCAGAATCCGCATTAGTTCCGGTATTGCCAGTGTCGGATGTGTATCATTTAAGTGAATCGCAACTTTATCCGGCAATGTAAAAATATCATCATTACCGGTCTTAAAATTCTTCATGATATAGTAAAGGGATGTTGCCACCAGGAAATATTCCTGCCTCAATCGCAGCTCTTTGCCTTGCTGAGTATTATCGTTTGGGTACAAAACTTTTGTGATGTTTTCAGATTCGTTTTTATCTTCAACGGCCTTCGTATAATTTCCACTGTCAAAGTAGGAAAAATTAAACTCATCCGATGCTTTTGCCGACCAGAGGAGCAGCGAATTAACGGTATCGGTGTCATATCCCGGAATTGGTGTCAGGTACGGAATTCCCAGAATTTCCTCAGTGTCGATCCAGCGGCTTCGCTTCTCTCCGGTTGAATCCGTATATTTTTCAACCTTTCCGTAAAAATGGACCGGTACTCGCATTTCCGGACGATTTATTTCCCAGGGATTACCTAAATATAACCAGTGATCCGGTAGTTCCTTCTGATATCCATCCTCGATTACCTGTTGGAATATGCCAAACTCATATCGGATACCGCAGCCATAGGCCGGCATATCAAGTGTCGCCAGCGAATCCAGAAAACAGGCAGCCAGGCGTCCCAGACCACCATTACCCAGACCAGGATCGAATTCCTGTTCATATAAATCTTCGAGAATCTGTCCGAGACTCGTCATTGCCGCCCGTGCAGAATCTTCCAGATCAAGATTCAGTACCGCATTTTGCAAAGCCCGTCCCATTAAGAATTCCATCGACAGGTAATAAACCCGTTTAACATTTCGTTCCTTGTACTTATCCTGTGTCCGTAGCCAGCGTTCAACAAGATGATTACGGATTGCTAAAGCCAGGGCCTGATAATGATCATAATCAGTTGCGTTTTTATCATTTTTTGCTAATGCCATATGTAAGGCATTTTTATATGCGTCTGTAATTTTTTGTGCTTTTATTTTATTATCGTTTATCATAACTGTTATGTTAAAAGTCAAGGCCTAAGTCGTTATTTTTTACATTTTTTTAAATTCAGTATGTAAATATCCCTTTGCTTTTGCATTCTTTTTCTTTTTTTTCTAAGAAAACGTACTAATCTTTCTCTAAGTTATTTTCC
>JAHJGX010000111.1 GCA_018824205.1 bacterium | reverse complement strand
TGGATCAATCCTTTTATATCGGCTACACCGCCAATATAAAAAAACGACTTGAAGAACATAACAATGGTGAATCAAGATATACGAAGCGTAAGATTCCCTGGAAATTAGTCCATCTCGAAACTTTTAATTTGAAGAGAGATGCTATTATTCGGGAAAAAGAACTAAAGAAGATTCGAAATACTCGCTACTTAAAAAAGATTATTCACAATAAATAGTACGGCCAACGTTGCTCCCGACGCGTCGGGATCGCGGGTTCGAGCCCCGTCTCTCGCTCATCTAAAAAAAAGTCCCAATTGGGACTTTTTTATTATCAGATAAAGTGCTAATCACTTAATCAACATTACTTTTCGCAAATACTGTTCATTATCATTCATCATTTGAATGATATATTCACCAGTTGCACAGTTATTTCCCGAATTATCTTTCCCATTCCAAGGCACGATGTAGTCACCGGCCGATTTTCTTTCATTCGCAAGAACAATAATTCGTTCACCGTTCATGTTAAATATCGATAATTGAACATCGGCATTTTCAGAAATACTGAACCGAATACTAGTACTGCTATTAAAGGGATTCGGGTAATTTGTCAGAAGTTCAAACTTTTCCGGAATAGTGCCGATAATCGAATTAACATAATAATTCGCAATGAAGTCATAGGGTTCATCAACGGTGCCGATGCCTTCACTCACAGAAAAGACAATTGAGTTAGTGCAATCCAACACACTGTCAATTTCGGCATTATATAATTTAAACGTCACTATTTCACTATTTATGTTATTACGTACCATCAGAAAAAACAGTTGACTCCCTTGTGTCTCTGTAGTAGTATCGACTCCCCGGCACTCATCATTCACAAAAGCGGCAATGACATTTTCCGGATTTGTTGATTCAACACCGTTTATTACAGCGATTCCGGTCACGGTCATGAAAAATTCATAATCATTATAGTTGACATTCCATTCCTGAGGAGCCTGTGCAGCTAGAAAACTGGAAAAAATCACAATTAAAATCGCAGCTATTGAGCCCGGATGGTTTTTTACATTCCGGGCCCAAATCAGTATTACTTTCTTATAAAATACATCAATCATAGTCTTATTTATTTCATTAAAACCATTTTGCGGACTTTATGGAAATTATTGGACTGCATCATTACCAGATACACTCCGGATGTCACATTACGCCCATAATTATCCTTGCCATCCCATTGAATGTAGCGATAACCCGCTGTCATATCCTTACTTGCCAATGTTTTAACCTGTTGGCCCAATAAGTTGTAGATAATGATACTGACATGACTGTCTTTCGGAAGTCCAAAACCAATATTAGTCAGCGGATTGAAGGGATTCGGAAAATTCTGAGCCAACGAATAAACATCCGGAATAAAACCTTTATCACCAATCTGCAGGGCCGCTTTTGTCAGAAAATGTGGTTGGACTGGATTCCCATACGATGTATTATCTACAAATGGTAATTCTTCAATACTTCGGTATTCAATATCCTTGCTGGCATCCCAAATTTTAAAACTTACAGTTTCATCAGATTTGCCATATACCATTAAAAATACCACATATTGATTTAACTGAGGTATATATTCAACTCTTGACACTCCCCGGACTTCTCTGCCAACGATAGCAGCCACAGCATCTGCCGGATCAAATTTTCCGCTGTCCGGTTCAAATATTGCCGTAATTGTCATATTTGACTGATACTTATACCGGTCAACACTCCATGGTAATCCGGGTAGCAAATCAGAATCTGTTCTCTTCGCCAGCAATAATTGCGACCCATAATTATCTAAGCTTACATTTGGATAAATCAATGTATCCTTATTAGTCGATCGTATCATATAGCCGCTACCGGGATACATGCGGTTTAAACTTCCCAGCCAACCGATGTTGTCAACATACTGAGCATAACTGGTCTGATTCTTGATAAGATCATTGCTCTGACTATTTAACGTTACCATCGCTTCGTTGACGTTCAGATTTCTATCCGGAATATAACTTATCCAATTCCAACCTTGATTCAAGATTATTGGTGTTTCTATAGGATTAACCTTATAACCGACGTGGATCAGGTTTCCTTTGGTGGAAATATCCGTCATATACATAGACATATTATTCAGGCCGGTCAACGTTCCAGCCCAGCCGGCTTCACTGGAATATTGCGCATAAGCATTCTGGGCAATTATCCGATCACCCGATTCCGGAGTCAGGTTATCCAATACAGCGGCAACGGACATATCATCGGTATCCAGATTCAGTGATAACCAGGTAAAACCTTTATTAATGACTAAATCCTTACCAACGGCTCCGGTTGCATTTAAGACAACCGGTTTAACTGGTGTTCCGATACTACTGTTGGCGATAAAGGTAATTACTGTATCCACTTCCCAGTACTCTTCACAGTCGGTACGATCCCATAGATGAAACTCTAGTTTTTCACCGGACCACTCATTGCTATGAACAGTCAGATATGCAATGTAATCATCAACAATCACATCACCGGAATCATCCCTGGCAATAACGTGCTTGAGATCGGCAATTCCACGACATTCACCATTTATAAATGCGCCAACCCGATCATACATATCCTCGGATTTAAATCCCAGAACAGCCAGATTAGCGGTAATGTTCATGGAATATTCGTATTGTACTGCTTCAAATTCCCATACAGGATACGGGCACATCGATACGATACTTAATGTTAACGGTTCATCGCCCATTGATGTTTTTGCCAGGATTGTATGGGAATACTCACCCACATTTAAATCACTGTCGATCGTTATTTGAATATCAAACGATCCGCCGGGATTCAGTACACCGACCGACGGTTCAATATGCATCCACTCAGGAAGATCCGAAATCTCGAAGGCCTCAGCGGAAGACCCAATATTATTAATTTTGGTAGAATACTGGTTGACATTACCCTGAAATGCAATTTTTGTCAACTCCGGAGTGCTCCAGGAAACCGGATTTCGGTTTACGATGAAGTTCCACCCTGTTGAATCACCGGTATTACCATAGATATCACGGTATCCTGTGACACTGGCTGTCAGATGATAATTCTCGATAAATTTGTTCTGAATCCCGGGAGTAATTACCAGTCGATCTTCAGACAGTGAAAACTCAAAATCAGTGATTTCTTCGTATGTGTCTGTATTCTTCAATTCAATATTGGTTTTTGATACTGAGACAGGATCGATATCTTCAGTAAAATTGAGAGCAATTTCATCTGTAATATTCAATACTCCATCGATTGGTTCAGGTAATCCCAGCGGCTTGGGTTTTTCACGATCGATAATCCCACGCAGCGGTGACATTTCATTCGATAGTAATCCATCCAGACATGAAGAACGAAGACGGATATCATAGATACCATCTTCAAGCTCAGATACATCCCAGTACAGTTGTCGGTATGGATACTTATAAAACCGAAGTGTATCCGCGTTTAAAGTGTCTATCGATGCCCAGGCATCATCTCCGTAATTACTGAATTGTAAGAACAATTCATCAAAATAGGATTGACTCAGATCGTAATCCTGCACAATAACCGGTAATATGTTCTCATTATCCAGGTTTATTACCCAATCCGGATCGGGTTTACAAATTTGGGCATCTGTACAGGGTCTTGCAAAATGGACAGAAAACGATGCCGTATATCCCTGGGTCACGCCAGCATAATTGGTTTCGCAAGGCGGTGCAAATTTTATTCGGAGATCGTCAAATTCGTAAACATCTGAACCTGATGGTTTTGCTACGGTAATCAGGGCCGAGTCAACACCCCATTGTTCAAGAGTGTACTGAATCGGATTAGATTCATTGGCTGACTGGCCATTGATCTTAATGTCTGCACCATGAGGATTACTAGCAGTGAGATAGCACAGTTCGTAGGTTCTGACATCAATGTTATCAGCTTTATTCTGCAGTTGAATCCAAAACTCAGCGATATCATTGACCAACACATTTACTGCGGTACTCGGCGTCATCCACTGTGTTCCCGGTTCGTCCCGGGGTGTTGTGACCACCTCGCCTTCTTTATTTCGCCATTCTTCATAAGGACAGCTCATATTACCGGCTACAACATTGAATACAGGAGTACCATAAACCGGGTCCGTACCAACATCAACAGTAAAATCATCACCCGTATCATCATCCATCAGGGTAAACGATGTGGTTGTTGTGTTAGTTCTTCCCATGGTTGATGAATTACCCAGTGTAAAACCTACTTTGGCCTTTGCTTCAATCCCAAATCCCGAACCGGCAACGCTGACTCCGAACTTCGTTGCTAATTCGGTATCCATCGATATTTCTTCCTCAAACGTAATTGTCTGGGAATTTTCAGCAGAATGAGTGATCGTCATGGATTGACCGCCACCGCTGATACTATAATTGTCATTCATCGGTGTTTTCCAGCGCAAGGAATCTTCATAGGCCAACAATTTCCGCCAGCGAATAATATCATTGACCAATTCCGCGCTATCCTGTGACAGAAACGTCAATTCCGGTATCAGATAGTCTTCCACATATCCACGGGAATATACATATGTCGTAGCAAAACCATCGGGGACAAACAGTAATTGCGGCATCACAGCATATTTGCCTTCAAGAATTTCCAACACATCGGTTTGGCCATAGAGCAGATTCAGTGCGCCCCCGACAAATATGGTTCCACGATCTCCCATTAGTTCAACGGCAGTAGCGGTAGTATATTCAGTCGAGGTCGTTGTTGTAAATTCCAAAGAATTGCTGCTCGTCACTTTTGTTTCCATACTGAAACCAGCGCTCATATTGAACTCTGCCTTGACATCTATTGATGTTCCAACACCCATTGGCGCTGTCAGTATTTCTGTTTCCACACCCAGTTTAGCCTCCACGTTCAATTCACCGGACTCCCGATTTTCAAAACTCATTGCAAAACCAGTGGATACCTGGTGAGATTCCGAAAAACTGGCCATACTTCCATCGCCCGGAGGTCGTCTAAGAATCAAAAACGGCAATTCCGGTGCCCCCGTAACATAATCGATTAAACGGGGATACTGCCCCAATACAACAGCACTATATAAATAAGTCTTTTCACGAACACCTGTTGTATCGGAAACAAGAATTTCAATATTCTTCTTGTATGGTTTCAGTAAATTCGGTAATCCCGGCAACAGTTTATAAGTATACTGGCTCCTATCTGTACAGTCATTGACATCACTGATATCAAATTCGATTTCCATTGTATCGGATTCCGAATCACCATCGATATATCGGTCACTGATCCAATCTTTGATGTGGATAATTCCCTTTTCTAGGGGACTTTTTTTATTGTTATAATAACGTTCAAAGACGAATATTTGAAGACTGTCTCCTCTATTTTGTTCATAAACCCAATCACCCGTTACAGAATGAACGGGGAAGCCCGTAATTTCGGCTTCAATCAGTGAGTGCCAGTTGAAGTCTACCGTATCTTCTTCGGTTATCCACGCAGAATCAACTCTGCTGTATGAACTTTCCATATTAAGAACGACTGGTTCACTCAGAAAGTACTTATTCATATCTATCATATTTGGTACATTATCGAAAGCCGGATTATCGATATCCATTTTGACGCTGATCTGGTAGGACATTATCGGAACCCCAATAAATGCATAACTACCGGAAGCATCAACTAACTGTGAATCCGAGAAACACTCTTTCGTTGATTGCAATATAACCTTCGCTACCTTTTCAGGTCCCAATGGAAATTTGCAGTCACCGCCGGTAACACTACCGCGTAATGTTCGGCGCTTTGTATCGATAAAACTCTGGCTTTGGGGTGAGATTATATTGAAAAATGTTTTTGTTTTTGGCTCCCAATCCACATTATCCCAGCCGGCTTTATGCGGACTAATAGTCATGGTCTTTCCCGGTTCAACTTCGATCAGATAATATCCTTCGCTGTCTGTCCGGTGGCCTTTATACTCACCATCGATCCAAATCTCAGCGTATCTTTCTCCACAACTGGCGCCAAAGGTTCTTGCCGGATTATAAGTCACAAATCCCGAAACGGTTATCATGTTTGTGACTTTAAAGTCGATTTCATTATTTGTTGAATTGTATTGATCCAGAGTCACCGGTTTGTACAATGGTGAAAATTCATGGTATGGTTTAGCGGGAATCACCCGAAATGTGGTTCCTTCACCAAAATTCAGGTTTTTTACCTGAAATGCCCCGTCTTTATCCGTATATCCGGTGGGATATACCGGCGCCTGAATTCCCGCCCAGGTTCCGGAAAGTGATCCGTTCTTGTCCATATTGACGGTATTGATAATTGATGATCCGCTGCCCAAATCCATATTGAAATAGGCCAGCATCGTGGGTCTGACAATAAGACCCTCTTCACGATAGCTCAACAAGCGCGTGTAATCCCGGGTTATCAATGTCGAATCACTGCCTCCCCATAAGCCGTTTTTATTAATATCGGTGAAATATTCGCCGGAATCGTACTGACCATTCAAATTCAGATCAGAATAGGGTTCCATGAACATATTATCCCGTGCTTCACCCCAAATTCTGAATTCATCCAGTTTCCCATTAAACCAGACAGAAGTACCGGACATTGAACCCAATACCAAAGGAGTTGCATCACCATTAATCTGAGTAACTGAAACACTTCCACTACCGCTATTTATCCGGGCTAATTTTCCATGGATATACAATTTTAGCTGGCTACCGGTCCGAACCAGAGCAATATGGTTCCAATCGGCAACCGTAATTGCCTGATCTTCATCCTGTTGAGCGGTATGATCCGAACTTAGCAGGGTTGTACTTCCGTTTTTTATAGTAATATAGTTCAGTCCGTCCGTCGCCAGTCCGATTGTCCAGTTTCCTTTTGAAATTAAGGTCTGATTCCCAGTAGCATCCGGTCTGAACCATAGTTCCATAGTTATGGAATCATTTAGCGATTGATCAAAAAACTCAAATTCATTTGCATCGGGAATTTGGACAAAATTACTCGTTCCATTAAGATCGACAGAGTTACCCCAGGCCGGACCGGTGCCGGTTTCATTGTACACCTTGACGCTGACATTGGGAATCGGAGATTGCAGGTTTGTCTGGATAAAGCCGGATATTTTACCATTTGTACTGGTTTTACCAACAACAATTCCAGCTTCAGTAATTGGCTGATAAGTATTGGCATATTTAATCGTATTACTACCCTGTATCCGATACTCATACTGTTGTCCGGAAGGCAGTTTGTCATTCACCCATAAAAATTCCCCGGTATACGCCAAATGTATTGGTTCAGTAACTGACGGATAATTCCGAAAAATCTTATGATTGGCTGTTCCCGGCGGATCATTAGGGTCATAGCGCCATTTCAACTGAATCCGGTCGGAAAATATATCATAGGATGCTGAGACTATCGGTGTACCAGGAACACGCAAACGCTTTGCCCAGAATCCCAGATTAACCGAATGACTGACACCTGTCATGCTGGTCAAACTGATAAAGGGTTGTCCGATAATAAAATCAACCTGACCGATAACATTCCCATCATCTGTCTTCTGGATGATGCCTGTCGAACTACTGACACCACCGTTTATGACCTCAAATTCAACGCTATAACTGCTGTTACTGCTTGTTCCAACCTGTCCGATTGTTGGCGGTGAAAAAAGGATCAACAGGATCGTTAACCAGCAATATGTTCGAAATCCTAAAGGACTTCGGATATTTATTTTTTTGGATTGTGAATACATAATATCACCCTATAGTTAGGATTATTGCTGGTTATTATCTATAATCGTTTACTAACTGTTTTTTAACAAACATTACATGAATTGTCCAATCGGGGTGATTGTCCTCTGTATGTCCCTCAACAGTTAAGTACCATTTATTATCAATAGTATTTTTGGTTCCTTCTCAAATTGAGTGGGTAAATTAGAAGAATACAATTTTAAAAAAGGATAGATAATCGTAGATTTTTCCCAAAAAGGGAAAAGCGATGATGATTAAAAAACTGTTTGAAACGGCCTTGTCAATTCACGAGC
>JAHJGX010000110.1 GCA_018824205.1 bacterium | reverse complement strand
GCCGCGTCCGGTAGCAACGATAAACGCACCGGCTTCTTTCGCCGCATAGGGATAAATTTCCGGAACCGGATTGGCGCAAGTAAATACAATTGATTTGTCTGCCATTGAATGAATCCATTCTGGTTTTACGGTGTCCGGACCCGGTTTGGACAGGGCAATCAGGACGTCAGCGTCTTTCATAGCTTCAGCAAAATCTGTTATTCCTTTTGGATTTGTTTTCTGGCAAAGTTCCCATTGGTGATAATATCTTTCATCCTGTTCAAAATCTTTCCGGTCTTTTGTTAAAGCACCATTGACATCAAACATAATCATGTTTTCAGGATTAGATCCAGCAGCAATATTAACTCGGGCAATAGAGGAATTTGCCGCACCTGCTCCTAAATGAACAATTTTTACATCGCCGATATTTTTCTTTGCTAATTTCAGAGCATTGATCAGTCCTGCCAATGTTACACAGGCCGTTCCCTGGGCATCATCATGCCAGACGGGAATATCACATTCTTCCCGCAGAGTATCGAGCACCTTATAGCAGTTGGGTTGGGATATATCCTCAAGGTTAATTGCTCCAAAACTGTGTTGACACATTTTGACAAAATCGATGATTTTTTCAGGATCATTTTTACCGTTTTTATCTCTACTGTCCACACACAGGGCAACCGCGTCAACACCACCGAGATATTTCATCAGAAACGCTTTGCCCTCCATCACACCTAAACCGCCGGGCGGTGTTACATCGCCATCACCAAGAACCCGGGTTGAGTCACTTACAACACCCACCAGGTTTCCCCGGTTTGACAATTCAAAGGATGCATCGTTGTTATCCCGGATGGTGGTCGAAATTTTCGACACGCCGGGAGTGTACCAGACATTAAACCAGTTGAATCCGAATACACCGGCTTTGGGCGCCGTTTGAATTTTCCCACCGTAGAATCGATGCGCGTCTTCGGCCAGTTTTTTCAGAAACAGGGTTTTCCCTTTAGCAATCTGTGCTTGTGTAAAATTCTCCGGAAACACATCGTTGAGATTTTTTAAATCCAAATTAATTTGTTTCATAAAACTTTCCTCCAATTAATGATATTTATTCATGATTTCGCCATGATTAGGGAATTAACATCAAAATAACGTCCCAAAATACTCAGTCGTTTTTTGCTTTATTTTTACATGGTCAGGAATGTAATCAGGTAAAATTATAGGCGCAATTTTTTTTCTCGGAATCTTAAGTTTAGCGACCTTTTTTTCATAATCATATACATGCTGCATGGTTAATTTCCCAAACTGTACGCCTTTCTTTGCCCGCTCCGAGGCCCAGTAACCACTCCGGCGACCAAAAACAATCAGATCCAGCTGGGAATTCCCCATAAGCCGATTACGGCCATGAATTCCGCCAACGGCTTCTCCGGCGACGTAAAGACCGGGAATTTTGGTTTCGCCTTTATCATCGACTTCAACGCCACCGTTCTGATAATGCAGGGTCGGATAAACCAGCATCGGGTATTTGATGACATCAATATCAAAACGTTTGTACTGCCTCAGCATGGCGGGCAGGTATTTCTGGGTCGCTCCCTCACCATTTATCAGATCGATCAGAGGTGAATCCAGCCAGATACCGACCTTTCCGGTGGGTGTTTTTACACCCTTACCCCGTTCTGCACATTCACGAATGAACGCCGCAGCTTCGATGTCGCGGGGCTCAAGTGGATATACAAACAGATCACCGTCATGGTTGACCGGCTGAGCACCCATGGAGCGGATTTTCTCGGTGCACAAGAACCCTAATATCTGTTCAGGAAATACGGCTCCGGTGGGGTGATATTGAACCGAATCCATGAACATCAGGTTCGCACCGGCCCGGTAAGCAATGACCAAACCGTCGGCAGTAGCGCCGTAATGATTGGTTGTTTCAAATCCCCGCACATGCAGTCGTCCAAATCCACCAGTCGCAATAATGATCGAACTGGCTTTGATAACCATATACTGTTTGGTTTCAAGATGATACCCAATCGCCCCGACAGCCTGACCTTTTTCATCGAGAATTAACTCGATAATCGAAGTAAATTCAAGATATTTGATTTTATCAGGCATATTATACACTTCGTCCCGTAAAACACGACAGATACCGGCACCGGTGTAGTCACGGGTTGAATGCATACGGCTCCGACAGGTACCGCCTCCCGGCTTCACCATCATCGATCCGTCTTCGTTTTTATCGAACATAACACCAAGTTCTTCAAGCCATTTAATCGCGATAGGGCCGTCATTAACCAGGGCTTTTACCAGGTCGGGCTTATTTTCAAAGTGCCCGCCGCCCATAACATCAAGGTAATGCAGTACCGGTGAATCATCTTTCTGATCGGCAGCCTGAATACCACCCTGGGCCATCATAGAGTTGGAATCACCCAGACGTAATTTTGTCGCCAGCAAAACATTACTGCCATTAATTCCGGCGGTAATGGCAGCAGCCATTCCGGCTGAACCGGCGCCAATAACCAGCACATCGGTCTCATGATCCGGATTATTCAGATCAAAAATCACCGGATCGACACGGGAGTACGACTCCAGCAAATCAGCGACTTCCGTCGTCAGTGATTCACCCTTATTGACGCCCACGCGGACTTCACGGCGCGCATCTTTTTTAAAATCGGGATGAAAATTATCCAGCACCGCCTGGCGCTCGCTTTCACTCATGGCCGGGAATACCTGTTTGCCTTGCTTCTTTGCCAGTTCAAGACGTTTCGGCCGGGTTTTCTCAACCATCTGAATGGATTTCATCATATAATCAGGGTACATGGGTTCTCCTTTTTTCTAAGTATCAAGAGTCAAGAGTCAAGAGTCAAGAATCAAGAATCATGATCTTACTTCTGATGCTTTTAATTTTTGAATAAAACCAAATATCATTTTTTGTATTTCTTCAAGTATAACAAGCACATTTTTTAATTCACTTTCCGTAATAAAGCCAAGATCATTTGATAATATCAGTTGGGTTTCAAGTTCAAATGAAGAAGAATGGGAGATTTCAAGAAACCTGATAAAATCTTTATTCGACGATTTTCTTGAGCCTTCAGCAATATTGGACGGAATTGAAATGGCCGATCGACGCATCTGAGAAATCAGTCCAAAATGCTCAGAATTTGGAAACTCTCCTGTAAGTTGGTAAATCACCTTCACAAGTTCTCTTGATCGTTGCCAAATATGTAACTCTTTGAAGTTATGCATAAATTTTTATCTTGGTTCTTGATTCTTGCATCTTGTATCTGCGTAGTTACTTTAACTTAATCTCCCTCGCATAATACCGTTTGGATTGCTCCTCTCGCGGCATTTCAACAAGTTCATCCAGCTCTTTTTCGTATTTACCATTCTCAACCTCGACGATCCGCTCCTCTAGCTCAGGGCTTTTCTTATTCAGGTATCGCCCATAGAGCCGTTGTGCAAGAGTTGCCGCATTATACTGGACAATTTCAGACGGACAGCGCAGCGCACACAAACCGCAGCGAATACAATCAAAGGAAAGATCGGCCGCCCTACCTATATCACCCCGTTTTAGGGCTTGCACATAGTCCATGACTTTGATTTCTTGTGGGCAGGCCTTTGTACAGGTATTACAAGCCACACACCGAAATATTGTCGGAAACAGGGTTTTAATCGTGTCAATATCCGGCGTCAGTTCCTTGATATCATAAATCGGTTTTTCCGCCGGAACAAAGGGTATCTGGGCCAGCGTCATTCCATCCGTAACAACCGTTTGGCAGGCCAAGCCGCCTTTCAGTTTGTAATCACCTTTTTCACGATACACAGTCGCACAGGCTCCGCAGAATCCTTCCCGGCAACCGACTCCCCGCTTCATCTGGAACCCGGCGTACTCCATCGCCATGATGATCGTCGAGCCCTCCGGCACATCATAGGCTTCACCCATAATAAATGCTTTAACCATCTTTTGCTCTTCACTCATTAAACAGGCCTCCTTCAATCATTCTGTCCCACTACCAGTTCGGGAATGTGACTATTAAAAATATTGTTTATGTGTGACCTAATATTTTGTACAATTAGATTTTTCCGTGATTCAACAGAATCTGAAAAGGATTCTTTAAACGTCTGATTATCTTCGATTTCCACCGCCAGAAATTCAATTTTATCCGGCACTGAAAACCCGCATTTCCGGGAGTATTCCAGGATGGAAATAATATCCGTTGAATGAATACTGAACGGAACGTGCTGCGAAAAATCCGAAGAGGAAAAGTGATGAACTCCACCAATATCGGTTTTTCCGGTTATAATGGAATCGATCAATATCACCTGATCATACCCCATCATGTGATCAAGCAGTCCAAAACCAGAGTCGGCGGAACAGATAATATCCGCTTCCCAAATCTCAGATTTTAATTGCCCGGCAATATAAATTCCGATCCCGTCATCGGTCAACAAATCATTTCCCAGCCCTAAGATCAGTCGTTTCATAGCACTGTATATTGAATATGTCCCAGCTTACGAATCTCCTCAGTGAACTCGTCCACCACTTCGGTAAACCGTTTTCCTTCTGCCGCGGATATCCACTCCAGTCGAAGGCGGTTTTCGTTAATATTCAAATCCTTTATCATTTTTTTTAGTAATTTGACACGTTTGAGTGCCTGGTAATTGCCGCTTTGATAGTGACAATCACCCGGATGACATCCTCCAATTAAAACCCCATCGGCGCCATTTTTGAACGCATCCAGAATGTGCTCCGGGTCCACCCGGCTGGAACACATTACGCGGATTCCGGTAATGTTAGGTTTATAAGTCATTCGGGAAGTGCCGGCCAGATCCGCACCAGCCGACGTACACCATTTACAGAAAAACGCGACTATTCTTGGTTCAAACATAGGATTCCTTTGATATTTGAAAATTGAATTTTGTTATTTGAAATTTGATAATTGAAATTTAAGGGCGCTCGGATCATAAATGTTGTCTATTTTGTTTTGTTGATAAAAGCGTTCAGCTTTGGACCTAACTCATTGATTACTTCAGTATACTCCGTTTGTATGTTTTCTGAAATTATTTTTCGACGGATTAATTTCCTCAACCACGCTTTTGTTTCTTCAAAAGAGCCCCGGGAATATCTATAAAATTTCTTTCTGTCCAAGGGAGTATATCTTCCATATCCTTCCGCAATATTCGCAGCGATACTATCTGAAGATCTGATTATCTGATACCTGATTGTTTTCTGGGCTTTATCACTCCAATTTTCAAAATCAGACCAAATCATATCTGAAAGTTTCTCAGCCAGATTATAAACATCAAGTTTATAAACATTCTTCATACGATAGATTCTCGAAATCCAGTTTCAAATTTCAATTTTCCAATTTCCAATCACTCCGCCAATATTGCTTTTACCATATTGCTAAACTGGGTATCTGTAAAATTCCGCTGTTGGGCTGCACCGGAAGGACAGGCAGCTGCGCAGGCCCCACAGGCTTCGCAGAGGATTTCATTGACCTCAACAACGCCCTTTTCCCGGTTTGTCTTTCGTGCATCGTAGGGACATACGGCAATACAGAGTCCACAGCCCGAGCAGAGTTCTTCATCCACGCCGGTAATGATCGGCTCGTGCAGCAGGTATTCTCTGGAAAAGAGATTCAATACCATCGCTGCCGTCGCTGTTGCCTGAGCAACCGTATCGGGAATATCTTTCGGCGCCTGGGCGCATCCCGCCAGATAGATTCCGGCACTCAGGGATTCCACCGGCCGCAGTTTCGGATGTGCTTCCGTTAGAAAACCATTCTGATCGATGGAAATCTTCAACAGTTGTGCCAATTCTTCAATTCCTTTTGACGGACGTATCGCCATTGCCAGCACCACCAAGTCTGCCCGAATTTCCACGTTACTGCCACTGAGCGTGTCAATGCCGCAGACAACGACTTTATCGTCATCCTGGTAGACTTTTGATACTTTCCCCCGCAGAAATACGACCTTGTCCTCTTCCTGGGCCCGCTGATAAAATTCCTCGTATCCTTTTCCACCGGCCCGCACATCCATATAAAATATATAGGGTTGTCCATCGTGAACACGGTGTTTGTACAACATGGCATGTTTGGTAGTATACATACAGCAGATTTTCGAGCAATAGGGATAATGATTTTCCGGATCCCGGGAACCGACGCATTTGATAAACACAATTTCTTTGGGAATTTTACCATCCGACGGCCGCCGGACCTCGCCGCCGCTTGGGCCCGAGGCAGATAAAATCCGTTCAAATGTCAGACCATCGATAACATCCGGAATTTTTCCACCGCCGTATTCACTCATGTTCAAAACCGGATAGACATCATAACCGGTCGCCACAACGATAGCGCCGACCTCTTCCTCGATAAAGGATTCGGTTTCATTGAAATCGATGGCGTCAAAGGGACAGACTTTTTCGCAAAGCCGGCATTTTCCGGTCTTGAAATAGGTGCAGTTTTCACAATCGATGACCGGTTTATTCGGAACCGCCTGGGGAAAAGGTGTATAGACGGCTTTGCGCTTACCCAAACCCTGATCGAACTCGGACGGCACTTTTTTGGGACACTTTTCAATACAAAGTCCGCAGCCGGTGCATTTATCCCAGTTAACATACTTTGCTTTTTGCTTTATTTTTACTTTGAAATTACCCACAAACCCCGAAATATCTTCCAGCTCGGAATAGGTCATCAGGCGAATATTCTCATGCTGACCCGCATCAACCATTTTCGGCGTCAGGATACATTGCGAACAGTCCAATGTTGGAAAGGTTTCGGACAGTTGCGCCATTCGTCCGCCGATCGAAGATTGCCTTTCCACCAGGATGACGTCATAACCACTGTTGGCAATACTCAGAGCAGACTGAATCCCGGCAATACCGCCGCCCAGAACTAGCGCTTTACGCGTAACCGGTACCTTTACCGGTTCCAGATCCTCATCCAGCAGCGCTTTTTCAACAACTGATTTGATAATTCGTTTTGCTTTTTCAGTCGCCTCCGTGATATTCTTGTGAACCCAGCTGCACTGTTCCCGGATATTGGCAATTTCACAATTATAGGGATTCATATCCACGGTCTGGACCGCCATTCGAAATGTATTCTCATGCAGGGTCGGCGAACAGGCTGCCACAACTATTGCGTCCAGTTTCTCCGACTTGATCTTCTCTTTCACGAGAGTTTGACCGGGGTCGGAACACATATATTTGTAATCCTGAATATAGGCGACGCCCGGATAGTTCTTCAGATCTTCCACCAGTTTGGGGATATCAACAGTAGATGCAATATTAATTCCGCAATGGCAGACAAATACGCCAATCTTTTTCATAACAGGCCCTTCATTTTTAATACCGGCCGGGGATCGATACTATGCAGGCTAAAATCATGGATATCCGGTTTTAATCCCATTAACAGCGCCAGAAGCTGGGTAATATAAAGTACCGGGATTGTCTGAAACGATTTGTCCTCTTTTTGAATATCTTGTTGAATTTCATCCAGGTTAAAATAGCAGAGCGGACACAGCATTACCATCAAATCGGCCCCGTTTTTAACGGCCGAGCCGACGATCTTCCTTGTCCGATCTTTGACAATTTCAGGTTCATTTACAATTTGATAAGAACCGCAGCACTCAGTCCGAAACGGGAAATAGACATTTTCACACCCGGCGCTTGCCAAAATTTCTTCCATAATCACCGGATCGTCCGGTGAATCGATGGCGATCTCCTTCGGTCGCAGCAACATACAACCGTAATAGGAGGCAATCTTAAGACCTGCATCGGTTTTGACAATTGAGTTTTTCAATTTCTCAAGGCCGATCTGTTTTATCAGTGTCAATATATCGACGACATCGACCTCATTACCATAAAACTGCGTCGTTTCAAGGTCCATAAATTGATGGATCGTCTCCATCTTTTCCGCATCGTCTTTGATAAACTCTATCGACCGTTTCAGAGTATTATAACACATTGTACACAGCGCTAAAAGTTGGCGATTGCCGCTCTCTTTGGCCTTTACCAGTGTGCGAACCGGTGCGATTTGCTGCATCAGGTTGTCCCGGGTTTGAGAAAAGCAGACGCCACAGCAATACCAGTCAGCCAGTTCATCGACGGACACGCCGAGGTGTTCCAGAACCGCCAATGCAGACTTCTCGAAATTTTTCGCATCGGTCTTTAATGTACATCCGGGATAGTAGGACAGTTGCATTACTTCTCCATTATCTAAAGGATCGTTTTCCGAAAATTACCAATTAATGCTATTTGGGGCAGTTTCTTCCTCAGTTTTTCATCAATATCACAAAGATTTCCGTGCTCAAAATCGCTGCGCAACACAAGCTGCCTCAAACCTTCCATAACCCTGGCAATGTCAACCCCACGGGGACATTTTACCGTACAGGTTATGCAGGCTGCACAAATCCAGGGCGTTTCCGATTTTACGAGTTCATCAATAAATCCCAACTGAACCATCCGAATGACCTGATGAGGCGGAATATCCATAAACTCCACTGCCGGACACGCCGATGAGCAGTTGCCGCACTGATAACAGGCATAGACATTTACGCCGGAAATGTCTTTCAGCTGGTCAACATCTTCACTGCTGATCCGGTGCGAACTGATTTGTTTATTCTTCGTCATGAGTTAATCCCTCACCAACTTTTGGATTACTTCCTTCTGATCGTTATGAATGGATACGATCAGCGGCATTTGTCCGGGAAGTGAATGGGTTGCACAGGCGAAACAGGGATCATAAGCCCGGAACGCCATTTCCACCATATTGAGAATACCATCATCCACTTTGCCCTTTTTGATCAGTTTCCGGGCTGCCCGCTCGATTGACATACAAATCGCGGCCGAATTATTGGTTGTCGCAACGATCAGATTCACATCGGTAACACGGCCGTTTGGGTCGGTTTTATAGTGATGGAAAAGCGTTCCACGCGGTGCTTCCACGACACCAATTCCTTCAGTCGGTATTTCTGTCGGAATAGTGCGTATATCCGGGGATAAAATTTCCGGGTCATTCGCCAATTCCTTAAACCGCTCAGCCGCATAAAGGACTTCCACCAGGCGCGCCCAGTGATAAGCCAGCGTATTGTGTGCCGGTTTTCCACCCAATGCGGAAAACATTTTCTCATATTCCTCATGTGCTAATGGGGTCGCCATTCCATCCGATGCGTTCAACCGGGCCAGCGGCGCAACACGAAAAATACCGCTTTCTTTTCCATCAACAAATCCCTTCCAGCCAATCTCCTTCAAATAGGTAAATTTTACATAGCTCCAGGGTTCAACACGTTCTTCGATATGTTTCAGATAATCCCGGGCTTTAAATTTGACGAACTCATCGCCTGATGGAGTCACAACCCGAATATCTCCATCGTAGAGATTAACATGGTTGTTTTGATCCACCAAGCCCATATAGTAGGTTTCATGGCGATAGATGTCACCAACGATTAAATCGAGATATTCCTGATTCGCCAGAACAATATCGCTGAATGCCTTTAATGTAAATTGTGCGAAACCGATCATTTCGTCGCCCAATTGCTTGTACTGCTCAGCGTCCTCGGGTTTTACCCCTTTCGAGACGCCGCCGGGCAGATTGCAGACCGGATGGATGACCCGTCCGCCCTGTTTTTCGATAACCGCCCGGACCTTTTTGCGAATGGCAATCACCTGTCCGCCAATTTCCAGGCCGACTTTACCCAGCACGCCCAGGATATTGCGCTGCTCTTTGGGAGCAGTCGGCCCGACGATAAAATCCGGCCCGCCCAGGTAAAAGAAATGCAGCACGTGGTCTTCAAAGATAAAGGCTGAATTGATTAATTCACGAATTTTTTTTGCAGCCGGCGGCGGGTCCACATGATAGAGATCGTCCAGCGCTTTTCCAGACGCCATATGGTGAGTTGTTGGACAAACACCGCAAATCCGGGGTGTTATCCGGGCCAGTTCTTCGGCCAGACGGCCTTTGCAGAATTCTTCGAAACCGCGCAGTTCCGGAACCTGAAAATAGGCCTGCTGGACATCGCCCTCGGCATTCAGAAATATATCTATTTTCCCATGACCTTCAAGACGTGTGATCGGATCAATTTTTATGCGAGTTCCCATAAATGTTCCCCTGTTTATGAACGATCGTGAAATTTTGCTTTGAGCGACGACGCCAGACTAAACATGTAGAAAAGTCCGGCCGGATCAATAACCGATTCAGCAAATGCGTTTATTTCGGCTTCATCTTCACTGTCAAATAGCGAACTGAATCCAGACAGGAATTTTGCGCCCTGGTCCTGCACAGCCTTCGTCGGTCCGAAACAGCCACGACAGGGCATATTGGCGTTAATACAGCGTTCACCACAACCGGAACGGGTCGCCGGTCCTAAACAGATAACTCCCTCCGCAAGGAAACATTTATCCTCGGGAATTATGGTCATGGAAATTCGCTTTACATCGCTGATTTTCAGTTTGTCCGGTTTGGATTCTTTCCGCGGGCAGGTATCACAAAGCGATTTATCCAGAGCAAGCACGGTCCCTTTTTCCGGTAAATTACCGGATAAAATCGCCAGTACAGCATCCATGATCAGGTTCGGCGGCGGGGCGCAGCCCGGCAGATAATAATCCACATCGATCACCTGGTCCAGGGTCCGCACCTCTTCGTGGATTGCCGGCAGTTCAAGTTCACCTTCAGCAACCGTGCAAATCGTCTGCGGATAAATTTTATTCGGGTTGTTGACCGTCGGTACCTGTACATAAACCGTGTCTAACAGCTGCTGCCGGGAAGACAGATTCGCCAGACCGGGAATCCCGCCCAAATGTGAACAGGCCCCGAAAGCGACCACCAGCCCGGATTTTTTGCGTAAGAGTTTGACCCATTCATCCTGTTCGGATGTTCTGACCGATCCATTGATAAAAGATACCGCAATGGATCCATCGGCCATCGCTTCGATATCACTCTTTTTAAAATCCATCGCTACCGGCCAGAGAACTATATCGATCGCATCAACCACTTTCAGAATATCTTCTGCCAGATCGACAACCGCCTCTTCACAACCGCCGCAGGACGCACACCAGTAAAACGCAACTTTTGGTTTCGTCATACAATCTCCTCAGATCGCTTTATATTTATAGTGGAGGAACCTCGAATGTGTACAAATCATCCGGATCCATCAACATTTTCAGCCGTCGTTTTGCATCGAAGTGCTCTGGGTCCAGTTTGACAACTTTCTTTAAATGCTTTATCGCGTAATCCTGATTGTCTATCCCCAGATAGGCCAAGGCCAGATGATAATTTACAGAAACAATATTTGGGTCTTCTTTCAGAATTTCTTTGAGGCAGCTGATTGCCTCGTCATACTTACCGGACGCTTTATAAACAATCGCCAACTGATAATATCCTAAAGTACCGCTGGGACTGTTTTCCGTTAACCGCTTATAGGCGTCGATACTGCGTTTAAATTGCCCTTTGTGGTAATGGGCCAGACCCTCCCAGTAAGACGACATATAGAGTTCCGGTTCCACAGCGTTGATATGGTGAAATACATTGATCGCATCCCCAAAACGGGTCGCCCGAAAATAAGAGATACCCAGCCGATACAACGCAAACGTATAATCGGGTTTTGTCTTGATTACTTCCTCAAACTCCCTGATAGATTTCTTAATTTCGCCGGATACATAATACAGTTCGCCCAGTTTTACCCGCAAGTCGTACTGCTCGGGATTATCTTTAAGGATTTCGTTGAGCTTTTCAATCGCTTTCCTGATTTTGCCCTGCATTTCAAACTCCAAAGCCTCTTGCCGAAGCTTTTCAAGTTCGCTCATATAATGTTCCCTTCCAACTTCATATTATAGTTATCATTTTATCAGTTTAATTTTTCATAATCTCACGCCAAACATTGACCATTTACTTTTTTATCCGGCATATCCCGATTCATCGGGAGGAGACGGAAGTGAATGGGTGATAGCATACTACGCCTAAAACCGCCTGTCCCCTTGGGGGGCATTTTAATGAGTGGATACTGAACTCAAACCTAATCATCCCGAATTCATTCGGGAGTTAGCATTTCTGCCCTATTCTCCCCTGTCAAAGATCAAAGCACGATTCCAGATATTCTTATCTACGATACTTCTCAACACCAATCTTGAAAATATCATTCCCTTTTATATCGTTCGCAACGAATACCGGAAAATCCACGACTCTCAATTCGCGAATGGCTTCAGCACCAAGGTCCTCATAAGCAATAATTTTCGCCGTTTGGACTGCCTGGGCTGACACAACCGCCGCACCGCCAACCGCAGCCAAGTAAACGGCTTTATTTTTAACCATTGAATCGACAACCGATTGTCCGCGCGGGCCTTTACCGATCATTGCCTTTAATCCCGCATTCATCAGGGCCGGAGCAAAGGAGTCCATCCGGTAACTGGTTGTCGGGCCGGCGGAGCCAATCGCTTTTCCCGGTCTTGCCGGAGCAGGACCGACATAATAAATTACGGCGCCGACAGGGTTAAAGGGCAATTCTTTGCCCGCTTCCAGCAGTTCAACCAGCCGTTTATGAGCGGCGTCCCGGGCGGTATAGATCGTTCCGCTTAAAAGAACTTTATCACCAACCTGAAGTTTTTCCAGCATTTCCGACGTCAGGGGAGTATGCAATTTTATTTCATTTGCCATTGGCTACCTCACTTTATTCTATGACTGCGCTTTCATGCCGATGAGCGTGACAGTTGACATTTACCGCAACCGGCATGGATGCAATGTGACAGGGTTTATAGAGAATCTGAACCGCTAACGCGGTAGTCCGTCCGCCCAATCCCTGGGGCCCAATGCCGAGTTTGTTGATTCGTTCCAGAATTTCATCTTCCACGGCAGCCCATTTGGGATCGGGATGCTTTTCGGTCAACGGTCGTAACAATGCCTTTTTCGCCAGTAATGCGCACTGTTCAAAACTACCGCCGATTCCCACACCAACCACCACCGGCGGACAGGGATTACCACCGGAGCGTTTAATCCGGTCAACGACAAAATCCTTCACCCCTTCAATACCGTCAGCGGCCTTCATCATCCTGACTTCACTCATGTTTTCAGCGCCGCCGCCCTTAGGAGCAACCGTAATCTTCAGTGAGTCACCGGGAACAATTTCCGTATAGATTAATGCGGGCGTGTTGTCCCTGGTATTTTTCCGTTCAATCACCGGATCATCAACCATCGACTTGCGTAAATAACCGTCCTGGTAGCCCTGACGGACGCCTTCATTGATTGCTGTATTAAAATCGCCGCCGACCAGGTGCACATCCTGTCCC
Organism: bacterium; assembly: GCA_018824205.1. Taxonomy (GTDB): domain Bacteria; phylum Fidelibacterota; class UBA2242; order UBA2242; family UBA2242; genus B118-G9. The sequence continues at coordinate 3,124 of JAHJGX010000110.1, read as the reverse complement.
AGTTCGACAAAAACCACGGCCACTCCGGTATCCTGGCACATGGGCATCTGCTCTTCGGCTGCCATTTTATGATTTTCCAGCATTAGCGCCAGAATATCCCGGGCCGTCGGCGATTCTTCCTTATCCATGAAGAATTTGATCTTTTCCACCACGTCGGGACCGGCGTAATAATTCGCGTCAATACACAATTTCCTGACCACAGGAATAAGCCGGGAAACATTAATCTCCTTCAACGATTCCTCCTTTGACATGTTGATGTTGAAAACGTAAACCGTTTTTTGAAAATTTCAAAATCTCCCCTTTTTTAATTGGCAAAAAGCCACCTAAAATTAAAGATTTTAAGTAATCCGTCATTTCAATTAAATATCGTAAAATGAATTAACTCTATGCCGACTGTTTCAAAATTTTCAATGCATTAATGTTAATTCATTTTGCCGATAAAACTCAGATAAATCCAAAAATTCCCTTACGATTAAAATAGAATCTTTTGGATAAAATACAAATGGAAAATTAGATTTTTTTTAGTTTTTGCCTGATATTTATGTTCCATTCACTTCCGTCTCCTTCCGATGAATCAGGATACGCCGGATAAAAAAGTGCCTGCCTGGCGTCCGCCTGCCGTCCCGGCTTTCCCAACAGGACACTTGGGACTCCGGAGTAGTCGGAGGATAACCCGAATGAATTCGGGAATTTGGGTTTGTGACACAGTACCACTCATTAAAATGCCTGCCTGGCGCCCGCCTGCCGTCGGGCAGGTCAGACAGGAGTGGACATTATTTTGATATGACGTATTGTGAATAAAAACCCAAAAACATTAACCACCGGATTTATCCGGTGGGATAGACCCATTAACCCAAGCTCCGACTTTAGTCGGTAAATGAGGAAAGACAGTACCACTCAATAAATTGCCCCCCAAGGGGACAGGAGTGGTTAACCTTTGAGGTGAGATAATGAGAAGTGCAGCAGATAAAACGTTAACCACCGGCTTTCCCAACAGGTCACAGGGGACTCCGATTTATCAGAGGAATCTGAGTAGTCGGGGTACTCACCGAATAAATTCGTGGGCTATCCTGAGTATTTTAACCCCATCTCTGCCGGATTGGGGAAAATTTTAGATTACCCCGACAAATCGGTGTTCAGAAAATCGCTTTCACGGCGCGATCCGGCGTCCCCGGGCTTCTTTCTGAGGAGAATTGTCATAAACTTCCACGACATGATACACCGCGGCAATGAAGTTCTTTGAAAATTCACCGTGAAAATAACTGTGGATTAAATTTATATACCGGACGATATCCCTTTCATAATCGGATAGATTTGGATCATCGGGGTGAATTAAATGCACAATCGCTTTGATTTTATAACTCGGAATATCCAGAAATACAAGAGCAGCAACCGGATTAAGCATCTGATTTAAGAAGGTCTGAGTCGTAAACTCGGGAGTCGCGTATAGTTCCAGCGACACCTGTTTACTCATGTCGTAAATATCAGCGGCTTTTTCGTACAGAGCCGTTAAAGTATCGAGTTTGACGGGAAAAGGATTGTCTCCGGTATCTTCCAGCATTTTGATAATCGCCTTTATTTTCCCCCGTTTCGGTAAAAAGCCCATGCCCTTAACAGCATTATTTATTTTGAATTGAGAATCCTTGCGCATGGCGCCGTAAGACGCTACCATCGCATTGTGCGGACCGGACAGCTCCGGCGGCTGATGTTTACGAAATCTTTCCATTGTTCCCAGGCGTTTTGCAACGCTCCACTGGATAAATTTTTCCGGTAAATCCACGGTTCTATACTCCTGCCACCGCTTATCAACTTTAGCCCGGATGATCCCCTCCTGTTCACGCGATATATCGACTCTTTCCTGCACACAATAAGCGTCACGCCAACAGTCCAGATCCTCCGCTCCATAGCCTTGATCCTCTACACTGCAAGAAATTCCCGTAATTAGAATCGTCAATAACAACAAAGCACTGATTTTCTTCATCTTTTCCCTTCTGCCCTTAATAAAAAGTACTGTCAAAAGTTTTAAATAAACACACTCTTATTCCATTATTGATTTTAATGGCTACGTACCATTTCTCCCCGGTTTACCGGGATTTTTCATATTTTTTATGAGCCGGTTATAAAAACCACCTGCCCCGGACATCCCTTGCGGGAGAAGTGGTTACTTGAGATGAAGCAGGCCGACCGGACATAATCTCTTTTCATCACCGAACTCGAGTCTTCATTCCGGAATCTGCGCCGAAGACGAAAAATTCCTATGGAAAGGCGCCCCTTTGGGGAAATCTACAATCCGCATTTTAGCTCTTCACTTACCATTTTCCATACATCATTCAGATCGGCAGGTTTGGTAAAATATGGGATATTGGCTTTTTTAAGCTGCTCTTTGACAGAATCCTCATAATAATAGCCGGTCATAAAGATAATTTTCTGTTCTGGTTTTCTTTCTCTAATTTTTTCAGCCAGTTCAAATCCATTCATAACCGGCATCTCGATGTCGGATAAGACAATATCCGGTTGAATCTTATCATAATTATCCAGCGCTTCTTTTCCATTTACGGCTGTAAAGACCTCCAAGCCCTTTTCCTCGAAAAACGTCATATAGAATTCCCTGATATAGGCCTCATCGTCAACGATTAATATTTTCTGCTGCTTCCTCTCAGTCTTTAAAGGCAGCTGAATCGTAAAAGTCGTCCCTTTGCCAGGCTCCGATTCGACCGACACTTTGCCCTTGTGCTGCTTTTCTACAATATCTTTCACCACGACCAGTCCCAGTCCGGTCCCCAATTCATCTGCTTTCGTTGTAAAATAAACTTCAAATATCTTATCAAGTTTCTCTTTTTCAATTCCTGAGCCCGTATCCTGAATAGAAATCTCGGCAAATTTGCCATCCTTTGAAACAGCGGATCGAAGTGTGAGGATTTTTTCTTCACAGCCGGCCATAGCGTGTGAAGCATTTACGATGAGATTGCGAAAAACCTGGACCAAACGGTTAGAGTCTCCAATCACTTGCGGAAGATCGGGATAAAAATTCCTCTGTATTTTATAATGTTTAATTTCCCCGGTGTTAATCAGATTCTCTACGCTTTCTTCAAGAACTGCATTCAGATCCAGCAACTCCTGTTTC
>JAHJGX010000109.1 GCA_018824205.1 bacterium | reverse complement strand
TATTAAATGATAGTAATAATAAATATGAGAAAGTACAGGATATTCGATTAGCAATATCAGAAAGATTACATAGTAGTGTACTAAAAATTCTATCCGGTTTTTTATATAGACTGTTCCATTGTAAATACTAGTTTAAAACTTTGCCATCATTCCGGTTGAAAAGTTTACCACAAATGTTCAACCTCTCCAGTAAAAAAAGAACTGGAGGCAACAAAGGAGTGATAACATTGAACAGCAAACAAGAGATGATACTGCGGCACTACAGGGATAAGCAATCCATACGATATATCAGTCGAGAGACTGGTATTTCCCGTTCCACAGTAAAGAAGTACGTCTGTCAGTATGAAGCCGTTCTGGAAAAAGCAGGTATCCACAAAGCGTCACCGGAAATTATTTCAGAGATTGCATCCTCGCCGACATATGACAGCAGCAATCGTAAACTCCGCCTGTTAACGCCGGAAATCGAGGTATTAATCCATGGATTTCTCACAGAGAATCATAAGAAGCGGCTTATGGGGCAGCAGAAGCAGCAAATGAAGCGGATTGACATTCACGAAGCCCTGCTGTCAGCGGGCCACAAGATCAGTTACAGCACCGTTTGTGAATGGCTCAAGCGGATTGAACCAGCCCTGAAAGAGACCTATATCCGGCAGCGTTACAAGCCCGGCGAAGAGACGGAATTTGACTGGGGTAAGGTCAAACTCTATATTGGTGGATACTTGCGCACACTGTCTATGGCGGTTTTCACCAGCTCCTATTCCAATTACCGGTATGCAGTGGTGCTGCCCAGAGAAGACATGGCCTGTTTCATCGAAGCACACGTCAGATATATAACCCATACCGGCGGCGTCTATAAACGATTTGTTTACGATAATTTGAAGACCGCCGTTAAACGGTTTGTTGGATTGAACGACAGGGAACTGACCGATGATTTTCTTAAAATGTCTCTCTATTACTGTTTTGGCAGCCGTTTTTGCAATGTGGCCAAGGGCAATGAAAAAGGCCATGTAGAGCGTAGCGTTGAATATGTCCGCCGCAAAGCCTTTTGTCGCCATGATGAGTTTGATGATATGGACCAGGTCAACGCCCATTTAAACGATGTGTTGAATGATTTGAACCAGCGGGAATTGTCAGGCAGGGACTGTTCGTCACTGGATTTGCATCAGGAGGAATTGCCCGTATTAAAACCAGCACCGGCCGCCTATGAATACGCTGAATGCGATTATTACCGGGTTGATAAATACGCCACAGTATCCGTAAAAACCAATCATTATTCCGTGCCGGAATACCTAACTAAAAAGAAGGTGTTTGTAAAGATATTTGCCACCCGGATATTGATTTACGATGACAGAAACATTGTTGCTGCTCACCAGCGAAATTATAGCGCGGGTCAATGGATTATTAATATTAATCATTATCTAAAAACACTTTCCCGTAAGCCCGGCGCTTTATCCGGCAGTGAAGCTTTAAATCAAAGCCATCCGGAAATCCGCAATATATATGAGCGCTATTTTGCAGAAAAACCCCGGGATTTTGTGCAACTTCTTCAATATATCAATGAAACAGCCGTTACGATGGATCGCATTGAAGCCGCGCTCAATAAACTGCGTCAATTACATACTGAAATTACATTTGACAAAGTCAAAGCGGTTGTGACGTCAACTATGGACAAAATCGCCGATCCTTTTATTCCCGCTAAAGTTGATGCTATTGCCATGTACTGTCAAATGCAATTGCAGGCCCTGTCCGGGCTCATTCCGGATCAGAAACAATTTAAATCCGGAGGGCTGCATTCATGAAACAGCATGCCCAAATCGCAGAACTGACCAAAACTCTGCGCCTGCCGGCTATCCGTCGTGATTATGCCCGTTTTATTGATGAGGCCAACCGCGATAATATGGATTACGCTTCTTTTTTGACCCTGTTATTGAATGCGGAACAGGAGCAACGCATCAAAAATTGCAGGCTGTCACGAATCCGTCAGGCAAAATTTCCTTATAAAAAACATCTCGAAGATCTGGATATAGATCATCTGCCGGAAAACGCCCGCAGTAAACTGGCTGCTCTGAAATCGCTTCAATTTATTGAGAATAAACAAAATGTCATTCTGGCTGGCAATCCCGGCACGGGTAAAACTCATTTAGCCATTGGCCTGGGAGTCAAAGCCTGTCTGGACGGATACAAGGTTTTGTTTGCCAATGTGGCTTCTTTGATTACGCAACTTAAAGAAAGCCGTTCTGAAAAAGTCCTGCGGAGAATGGAAAATAACTTTGAGAAGTATGACCTGGTGATCTGTGATGAGTTTGGCTATATCTCTTTTGACAAGGAGGGCGCGGAATTATTGTTTTCCCTATTGTCTTTGAGAAGTGAACGGCGATCAACCATTATTACGACCAATCTTGTTTTCGACCGCTGGCAGGAGTTATTTGGTGATCCCGTGCTCACCGCTGCATTGGTGGACCGGCTGATCCATAAGGCCTGGATAGTTAATATGAATGGCCAATCTTACAGAGCTAGTGAAACTGAAAAATGGATGAAGAATAACTAATGAAAGGTGGTAAACTTTTAAACTGGAATTTTCTAACTTTGTGGTAAACTTTTCAGTTGGAATTTACATTCCAAAAGCAGCTAAGAAAATATTTGTAGAGGAGATAACAGAGATAAAGTATTATTCAAGGATAACCAGACGTTTTGGTAAACAAGTATCCAGACTAACAGCTATAACAACAAATCAGGAAGCCGGATGGTATCTTGGTCTCGATGATGAGAAGGTATATCGAAT
>JAHJGX010000108.1 GCA_018824205.1 bacterium | reverse complement strand
TGCTGTTATGAGAGGTAAAGACCGGTCCGTTGGAGCAATCTCTGACCAATGAATTAAAATTGTCTCCAATCATCCGGTAAGCAATTTTATGGGAAGCGATCAACTGAATTTTCCCGTCAATATCCCTGAAGGCTTGCGCTGTCCCGTCGGGAATGTCTTCGATATCACACGCATCGGTTGAATAATCGAAAACGATCTCTTCATTCCCGGTAATGTCCACCGGCCCGGGATAATGAACCTGGCTGAATACATTAAACGAAACAAAAAAAGTGATCAAGAAAGAAATCCGGCAAATTTTCTTCATGACTGTATCTCCTGAAAGTTATTGTGAGTTATAATTGTACATTGATAGAATAAATTATGGAAAATCCTGGATTTACAGCGTGAGCTAAATCAATATTGATTATTTACATATTGTGGGAAATTCGACACCGAAATTAAAAAGAACATCCTGTAATGGACTGTCTGGTTCAGCAGCTATGATTTTCCCAATTGGTTCAAGTTTTATATCGATCATATCCGCCTATAAACTTGAAAGAAGTTAACTATTTTTTCTGTAAAAACAAGACCATGCATTTTTCATTGATAAAAAAGCTGTAAATTAAACTCGTCTGAGATCGGAGAAAATTATGCAAGGATACGTTCAGGTATACACCGGAGACGGAAAAGGTAAAACGACCGCGGCGCTGGGCCTGGCTCTGCGGTCGGTCGGCGCCAGGTTAAAAGTTTTTATCGGCCAGTTCGCCAAGGGAATGGAATACAGCGAGATCAATGCTCTGCGGGAAAAACTGCCGGAAATCACTATTCGTCAATACGGCCGGGACTGCTTTATCATCAACAAACCAACCACGGATGATATCAAACTGGCCAGACAGGGATTGGCTGAGATCAGTCAAATTATCCAGTCCGGAGAATATGATATGGTCATTCTGGATGAGGCCAATATTGCAGTTTATTTCGGGCTGTTTTCAATAGACGAACTTCTGGAAGTCATCCGGTCGAAACCATCAAATTTGGAATTAATCATCACCGGACGCAACGCTCACCCGGAACTGGTTAAAGCCGCCGATCTGGTCACCGAAATGCTGGAAATCAAACACTATTATCAAAAAGGCGTAAAGGCACGCAAAGGAATCGAATCATGAACACACCCAATAAAATCGCTTTTCAGGGGACCCATTATGCATTCAGCGAAATTGCCGCCCGGAAATATTTCAGTGACGATATTGAAACGCTCCCCTGCCGTCAGTTCATAGACGTTTTTAAATCCGTCGAAAATAAAAACTGCCGTTACGGCATTGTTCCGGTGGAAAATTCAAGCACAGGCAGCGTTTATCAGAATCTCGATCTGATTCTGGACTCAGCGGTCACCGTAGTTGGTGAGGTTCAGCTCCGTATCGAACAGCACCTGATTGCCAATCCCGGTGTCAAACTGGACGATATCAAGATGGTGCATTCTCACCCACAAGCGCTGCAACAGTGTGGTAATTTTCTGGAATCGCTGCCGAATATCGAAACCATCGCCAGTTATGATACGGCCGGCAGCGTGAAACATATTCGCGATCAAAAATTGCTGCACGCCGCCGCAATTGCCAGCCGCCAGGCAGCCGAAGATAACGAGATGCAAATCCTCAAGGAAGAGATCGAGGATAATTCCCAAAATTATACTCGCTTTCACATTATCGCCAAAACTTCCGAGATACCGAAAGACGCCAATAAAACATCGGTTATTTTTTCCATGAAAAATATACCCGGCGCTCTTTTTAAGAGCCTGAGTGTTTTCGCGTTACGGGATATCGATTTGCTGAAAATTGAATCACGGCCCATGCGTGGTAAACGCTGGAAATATCTCTTCTACCTGGATTTTACCGGCACGATGCAGGAAGAACGCTGCCGGAACGCCATCCGGCATCTGGAAGAGATCGCATCGTTTCTGAAAGTTTTAGGCTCTTATAAGGCAGCTGGGGAATAAGGGGAGAATTGCCCCGAAGGGGCTCCTTTGGAGGAGTAATGGAGTAATGATTCGCTATATTCGATAAAAATTGACAATCCAGAAAATGTATTTTTCCATTTTTATTATATAGTAAATCTCTAAATATACCCTTTACAGACATCTTTCTATCTGTTCAAGAATTGTTTTAATTAATCCCGGATATGAATTCTTTAAGGATACAAGATTGGGATTTAATGAATAAAATATTTCTTCATAAGTGTCAATCGTTAATACATTTGGGGGCGGTGATGCTAATCTGATCATTGCTTTATCAGGAATGTTCCCCGATGCATCATCTTCTCCTGAATAACGATTATTTAAAAATCCCCACACTAAGTGATCTATCAGGTATTTTTGATCAAGCTTGTTTTTCGAGTTAATTGATTCCAATACATATTCCGGCAATTTTTGAAATAGATATTCAAATGAGAAACTTAATTGTTCTTCGGCAGAATTTTGATTATCAAGCAAGTATTCAATATATTTGTATACAGAGATTTGAGAAGAATTCTTTTCACATACCTGGCCAAAAATCCAGGTTAACGTAAAATAACATGTGTGTCCTATTATGTAGTTATGACAATCATAGTATCGTAACGTATCGATTATTTCAATACATCGATTAAATTCCGATAGATTCAATACATTCTTTCTGTTATATTCTTCAAGTTTTTCAAACCAGATGTTACACCCATCATAATGGAATAGTAACTTGTATTCTATTTCTTTAAATATTTCATCCAGAACATCACAATACTCTTCGGAATTTACGGTTGTGTACCTTTTTGCGAATACTTCCTTATAATTAGCCAAATTTATTTCCTGTTTTTGTTCATCATGTTTATAGATAATGGTCTGGTTTTCTGATATTTTCAATTTTGAGTATACATTCTGATTTTCAATAATACCGGCCGAAACATTTGCCACAACAAATTTCCGATCCCAATCCGGCAATAATGAAATACTTTTGGTTCCTTCTCAAATTGAGTGGGTAAATTAGAAGAATACAATTTTAAAAAAGGATAGATAATCGTAGATTTTTCCCAAAAAGGGAAAAGCGATGATGATTAAAAAACTGTTTGAAACGGCCTTGTCAATTCACGAGC
>JAHJGX010000107.1 GCA_018824205.1 bacterium | reverse complement strand
TCATGTAATCATTGATGCTTCCGGGATGGTTTTTCTGAGTTCCGCTGGGATTCGGGCACTGCTGCGCGTGTTCAAGGAACTCAGTGCCGTTCACGGCAGTTTTCTGATTGTCAATTCCACGTCCTTTGTAGAGCAAACCCTGATAACAACCAGATTTCAGATGTGGCTGGGTAAAGGATTCCCGGAAGATATGCCAGCTGCCGGATCCGGCGATGAATGGGAGAATACCGGAATAGAACGTTTTACTCTGAACGAAAAAGCCATATTAACGTTTTCTGAAAAGGCGAGCTGGCAACCCTGGCAGACGGTCGATCAAAGCCTGGTGAAAACTGTTAGCTTTCCGAAGGATATGTATGCTCTGGGTATCGGCAGCTCAGCCGGCACTTTAAAAGATGCCTGTGATCAGTATGGAGAATTTCTTGCTATAGCCGGAAACGTTGTATATCAGTTGCCAGAAGAACAGGGACATCCGGATTATCTGATCGCTGAAAAACAATATATTCCCCGGATGCAGTGCATTCAGTTGCTGAGTTACAGCGGTGAGATGGGATATCACAACCGTTTTATCCCGACGGATAAAACACCTTTTTATACCATTTCAGCGCTATTAAGAAACATCCTGGATCAGACAACAGGAAAAACCGTTGGATTTGTCATACTGGGAGAAATTGAAGGATTAGTTGGTAGCTTTCTGATCCGCTCTCCCGGTTTACTGGAAGAATCACGGAAGATTCTTTTCCCGGAGATTCGGGACTGGCTAAATTTTTGTGGTGAACGTTCATATCGCCATCAGCAAGCCCTAATCATTGGTATCGCAGGAAAATCAGAGGGTATACCTGGGAAAAAGATGCTGCCTGTACTGCCATCCTGTCCGGAACTGTCAGCACATATTCATGGAGCAGTTTTTCCCTATCAGCCTTTGCAGAACGGGAAGATCGAACTCAAAACGGCGATACAGAAATTTTTTAACGGGCCGTCTCCCCTGGCAGTCATGCATCTGGCGGATGATGTCCGTCCCGTCGTTGGATTAGGAGAGAGCGCTTTAATCCGGGGAGCCTGCTGGTTCGGTCCCCTGCAAAATCCGGAGGTGTTATCATGAGTATTGTAATTGGTGCTTTTACTATGGGACTTATCCTGTCACTGCTATCACTAGGTATGCTCATCAGTTTCCGTATGATTAAATTTACGGATATTACGGTGGATGGTTCTATCACCCTGGGTGCTTCGATTTCTGCGGTATTTATTGTTCAGGAATATTCACCCTGGCTGGCAGCACTCCTATCCTTTGCTGCCGGATCCCTGGCAGGTATGATTACCGGACTTCTACACACCCGGTTTAAAATTCAGGAAATTCTTTCAGGGATTCTGGTGATGACGGCACTATATTCCATTAATCTGCGGATCATGGGACGGAGTAACATTCCTCTCCTTGATGTAAAAACGGTTTCAACAGGCACGGAGGGGATGCTGGAAAAAATCACTGGAGGGGCTTCCCGGATTAATATTCTGGGTTGGCAGGTTCCCACTGGCGATTTGGCAGTGTTTATAACGTGTAGCTTAATTGCTATCCTTATCGCCATTATCCTCAGCTGCTTTCTTCTTACTCATTACGGCACCGCCCTGAGGGCCGCCGGACAAAATCCACAGATGGTCCGGGCTCAGGGTGTTAACAACAATACCATGGTTGTTTTCAGCCTGGCTCTGGCAAATGGCCTGGTGGCTTTATCCGGTTCACTTCTGGCACAATATCAGGGATTTGCGGATGTTCAGATGGGTATTGGTATGATGGTCTGGGGGCTTGCGAGCATTATCATAGGGGAAGCACTGGTGGGTCGTAGCAGTATCGGGCTGACTATTACAGGTGTTATTCTGGGCACCATTCTCTTCCGCCTACTCATCGCGATCGCACTTCGGTGGGGATTGAATCCTAATGATCTCAAACTGGTCACGGCATTTTTCGTTTTTGCCGCATTGGTAGCACCCGACTGGTTCAGAGTCATGAGTAAAAAACTCACAAGAGGACTTCATTATGCTAAAAATTGACTCACTTTCCAAAACCTTCCATGTCAATACTGCCAATGAAGTCCGAGCCCTGCAAAATGTAAGTCTGATCCTTGAAAACGGAAGTTTTACTGCCATCATTGGTACAAACGGTTCGGGAAAAAGCACCCTTCTCAACGCCGTTGCCGGGACCTTTGAGCCGGATACGGGGAGCATTCATCTGGAGAGTCATGATATTACATACTGGCCTGAATACAAACGAGCATCCCTCATTGGACGTGTTTTTCAAAATCCTTTTGCCGGCACGGTAGCGGATATGACCATTGCGGAAAATATCGTGATTGCCATGAAACGGGGACAACACAGACATCTTCGTCTTGCCGTAACCAGGGCTTTCCGGGACGATGTCGCCGACCGGATTAGAACGCTGAAAATGGGGCTGGAAGACCGCCTAGATAATCCTATCGGAACTCTCTCCGGAGGCCAACGGCAGGCGTTAACTCTGCTCATGGCTGCCTGGACTCGGCCGAAAATTCTTCTCCTGGATGAACACACGGCAGCGTTGGATCCGAAAAGTGCAGCTAAGGTGGCAGAACTTACAAAAATCATCATTGAACGGGAAAAACTCACCGCCCTTATGGTCACACATTCCATGCAGCAAGCGGTGGATTTGCCGGACCGGATCATCATGATGCACAGAGGCAAAATTGTGGAAGATTATCAACATGAGCAGAAACAACGAGTACGGGTTCCCGACCTCATGTCTACCTTCGACCGTGTCCAAAAACGTGAACTTTTTGATGAGTCAGTTGCAGGAATGCTGGAAGAACAATATATATGAGTACCATGAGGTTTATTAATTTCCAATTTGTCTGATTATCCATGAAAAACCTTTTCTGTAAGGGAATAATACCTTATTTTCACCATGATTTAAGGAAATTCGGATGTCTCCCAAAACAAAACAAAATATATTGATTCCGATTGTTTGGTTTTGTTGGTTTTTTCTTCTGAATATCAAAAGTTTTGCCGATGATAAACCAATAAAACTCGTTCTTCAATGGGTACCTCAGGCACAGTTTGCCGGCTATTATACAGCCCGGAAACTCGGCATTTATGAAATATACGGAATTGATGTAACAATAATTCCCGGCGGACCGAATGTTTCGGTTATCGATTGTATAAAGACTGGGAAAGCAGATTTTGGTACATTTTTTCTTCTTAATGCCACAAAGCGGGTTGCCCAGGGAATTCCGTTGGTCAATATTGCTCAGGTTTCCCGTCGGTCTGCTCTCATGCTGGTGGCAAAGAAATCCAGTAGCATATTCCGTCCCGAAGACATGAATGGCAAGAAAATCGGAATCTACAAAGAGGATTTTTCCGATATTCCGTTGGCCTTTATCAGTAACAACCGGCTCGACGTTACGGTCGTACCTATCGCGACAGGGATAAACATTTTTCTTCATGGCGGGACGGATCTTACGAATGTGATGTGGTACAATGAATATCATACAATTCTGAATTGCGGTTATAATGCCGACGAACTGACAACATTTTATATGTCCGATTATGGATTCAATGTCCCGGAAGATGGCATCTACTGTCTCCGATCAACGTATGATGCCAATCCCGAAGCCTGTGAGCGATTTATTGAAGCGACAATGGAGGGCTGGCTGTATGCTTTCCAACACCCTTCTGAAGCTCTGGACATCATTATTGAAGAGATGAAAGCAGAGCATATTCCCGCAAATCTGGCGCATCAGCAGTGGATGCTGGCCCGCATGCGGGATATTATTTTACCCGACGGTGGCTATGAATTCAGTACGTTTCTGTCAGAAGAAACTTATGAAATGATGGGGCAGATTCTGCTAAAAAACGCCTCGATCAGCACATTACCGGCATACAACCAGTTTTATCTACCTGTAGGAAAATATGCTGAAAAATAGGTCATTACGATTCAAACTGAGTGCATTTATTTTGACCGGGACAATTCTGGTGGCAGCGGTTCTGTTTAGCTATTACTATTCTGTTTCCAGAAAATTAATTCTGGAAAGCGCTCTGACGAATGCCCGTCACCTGACGATGGAAACGGTGAATTCCGTTGAAAATGTATTTCGGTCCACGGCAAAAATCCCCGAGAATCTTGTTTATGTATTTGAGACCGGTGTAACCGATGAAAAAGCATTGTATCGGTTTATGGAAACGGTTGTTAAAAATAACACTGAATTATTTGGGTCGGCTATCGCTTTTGAACCGGGTGCGATGGTTCCTGGTGTTGAGCGCTTTGCACCCTATTTTTATAAAAATAATGGCCAGATAGTCTACTCGAACTTGAGCGATCCCGCTTACAATTATCACCTCCAGGATTGGTACCAGATACCAAAGGAACTGAATAAACCGGTCTGGTCCGAACCCTATTTTGATGAGGGCGGCGGCGATATTATCATGGCAACCTATTCCGTTCCTTTCCGCTGGCCCAATGATGGTGTGAATGAAAATAAATTCCGTGGAATCATTACAATAGATATATCACTGGTTTGGCTTAAACAGGTGTTTGAAGAACTTTCCATCTACGAAACCGGCTATGGATTTCTGCTGTCTCAAAGCGGGAAGTTTTTGGTTCATCCCGACCCGGACAACGTGATGAATGCCAGTATATTTGATATTGCCGAATTACAACAAGATGAAAAACTGCGGGAGCTGGGTCGCAAAATGGTACGCGGACAGACGGGTTTCATGAATATTATTGAGCCGGTCACCGGCCAGGAGGTTTACCTTTGCTTTGCGCCGTTTCCATCAAGTGGTTACTCAATGGGTATTGTGATACCCACGGCAGAACTGTTTGCCGGTTTAACCCGCTTAAATCGAAATGTCGCGATAATTGCGGTGCTGGGATTACTGGCGCTGTTTGGGGTGATTTCACTTATTTCAGGGCGAATTACCGAGCCAATCCGGCGCTTGTCCGGGGCAACAACCCTTATCGGACAGGGTGATTTTAATGCTGTATTGCCGAAAATTGATACCAACGATGAAATCGGGCAGTTGATGCGTTCTTTTGAAACCATGCAAATTGCCCTGGCAGAGTACATTGAAAATCTGAAAAAAACGACGGCCGACAAGGAAAAAATCGAAGGTGAATTGCGCATCGCCCATGACATTCAGATGAGTATTATCCCGAGGACTTTTCCACCTTTTCCGGATCGAAGCGATGTGGATATTTATGGTATTCTGGAGTCCGCCAAAGCCGTTGGCGGTGATCTCTATGACTTCTTTCTGCTGGATGAAAATCGTCTTGGGGCAGCGATCGGAGATGTTTCCGGGAAAGGCGTGCCGGCCTCACTATTCATGGCGGTGACCCGGACATTGTTGCGTGCAAAATCTATGAATATGAAGAATGCAAGCCCTGGTAAAATCGTGACCAGTATGGACATTGACTTATGCACTGAAAATGATGCGTCGATGTTTGTGACATTTTTCTACTTCATATTAAATTTAAAGACGGGTGAACTGGAATATTGTAATGCCGGCCATAACCCGCCCTTTGTTCTGGATGAAGACGGCGAAATTACAGCGATTGATACGGTGCATGGATTTCCCCTGGGAGTGATGGAGGCCGAACCCTATGAGACCGGTAAAATAAAGATCAGGCCGGGTACCAGAATTGTGCTCTATACCGACGGTGTTACCGAAGCGGAGAATGAAGCCCGGGAACTGTTTAAAGAAAAACGTCTGCTGGAGACACTGAAGTTGATGAAGGATGTACAAGATCCCAAAGAGATTACTCTGGCCGTAAAAAAAGCGGTGAAAGAATTTACGCTCGAAGCGGAACAGTCCGATGATCTGACGATGCTGGTCATTAATTACCTGGGTGGAAATTATACAAGTAAATAATTATATCTGAAGGAGCATGGAAATGGAATTGAAATTCTATCAGGAAAACAATGCTACTATTATTGAAATTATCGGTAGCCTGGATACAATGACGGCGCCGGAATATGAAAAACAGATGATCGAAATGATAGACGGTGGCAGTACGGTATTTATTGCCGACTGTACGCAGCTGGATTACATATCCAGCAGTGGCTTGCGGGTGCTGCTGATGACCTTGAAAAATATTTCAAATAAGGGCGGGAAATTTATTCTGTTTGGTATGCAGGAACCGGTCTTTGAAGTATTTAAAATTTGCCGTTTTGATAATCTGTTTACAATAGTTGCAGATAAATCAGCAGCGCTGCAAAGCATTGCTTAAATCACATTTAGATCAGGTTTTACCTGATACTGCCGGGTTGATTGCTGATCTATAAAATGGGAGACTTATGTGACAAAAGGACCAGATTAATTTTTCATTTTCTTGATGAATTCCAAAATTTAATACATTAAAGGAGTCAAATTGTGAAACTAAGTAAAAAAAACCAGATCCTGATACTTTCATTATCAGTCGTCGTGCTTGTTCTGATTGTACTGCGGGTAACCAACATCTTTCCGTCAGTTGATGGTAACGCTACGGGAACTATTGGTAATGTTGAAAAAGTTGACCGTTTTAGGGGCCAGCAAATGAAAATGGAAGACATTAAATGCGACAACCCGGAAGTTGCGAAATTTGTCCAGAGCGCCGGGTTCCAGAATATGATGAAGGACGACAATTTCCGGGCAATCCTGGCCAATCCGGATCAGGTAAAACTCCTTCCATTTGCGGTTGAAGTTGCCCAGCTTGTTGACCAGGCAGCTCAGAATTTCCATAGCTTTTTAGAAAAAGGTGATAACGCCAAATTCTTTTTCGGTAGTGTGGATTATCAGCAGTTTTATGCGGCGTATGGTGACGCTATGAGAACGATCGATCCACATTTTTTTCCTCCTTTTTTTCCTGCCCATGAAAGTAATTTTATTGTGCCCATGGCACAGGACTTTCAAAATTTTTTCTTTAATTCTGATTTTCAGAAGTTAGTTCTTAATTTTAATTTTAAAGCTGTTTACAACCAGGATATTCAGGGAATTTTCGGTCAGGAAATTGTAAAATTCTTCGGCAATGATTTTCAATCTATCGTACCGATGAATATTGATTTCAATAGTTCGGAGTTTCAGAAATTTATATACATGAGTCAGGATTTTCAAAAATTTTATTTTGGTAATCAGGATTTTCATAAAGTCTTTATGAACCAGGATGTACAGAAAATGTTTTTCAGCCAGGATTTTGAAAAGTTTGTTGCCGGTGCGGATTTTCAGAACATTTTAAAAAGTGGCGAATTTAATAAAAGAATGTAACTCTGATACCTCTTATCTCCTTTCTTAAATACTTAAATTGTTTTTATTTACGAGTGATTGCTTGAGAAAAATTGTACTAGCATTATTATTTATTGCCGCAAATCTTTCCGCCCAGCAGCTGAATCAACTTAAAACCGATGATCTGAACCTGGTTTACTACAGCACGGCCCATCAGTATATCACGCCGCACCTGGCCCGATGCTGTATCAATACCTTGAATTTTTATCGTGGTTTCTGGCAGTGGCAACCTTATGAACCGATTAGTATGTTTCTGGAAGATTTCGGGGACTGGTCCAATGGTGGCGCTACAGCGGTGCCCCGGAATTTTATCTATATATCCATGGCGCCCTATCTCTATGTTTTCGAAGTAGCTTTTGCAAACGAGCGGATGAGTTTGCTCATGAATCACGAGCAGGTTCATGTTGTTGCGATGGATCAATGTACACAACGTGAACGAATTTGGCGCAAAGTTTTTGGCGGAAAGATTCAACAAATTGCCGATCACCCCATTTCTATGCTGTATGCCTATCAGACCACACCGCGGAAATTTTCGCCTCGTTGGTATCATGAGGGGATTGCGGTATTCATGGAAACCTGGATGAGTGGCGGGGTCGGACGGGCTCTGGGTGCTTATGATGAAATGGTGTTCCGTACCATGGTTCATGATTCCAGCTATATTTACCACATGGTTGGCCTGGAATCCGAAGGAACGGCGATTGATTTTCAGGTTGGGGCCAACTCTTATCTCTACGGCGCCCGGTTCTTTAATTATCTCGCCAGTCAGTATGGGCCGGATAAACTTATCGAGTGGGTCAATTATCGTCCCGGTAACAAGCGCTATTTTTCCCGCCAGTTCCGGCTGGTGTATCACACGCCGCTGGCAGATGAATGGTCAAAATGGATCGGTTTTGAAAAACAGTGGCAGAAGGATAACCTGAACCTGATCCGCAAAAATCCGGTGACAGAATTTCGACCAATCATCAAAGATAAAGTTCTGGGCAGTGTTTCCCGATCATTTATTGACACTGAAAAAGGAGTGCTCTATACCGGTGTGAAATTTCCCGGTCAGCTGGCGCATATTGCTGCCATTGATCTGAAAACCGGGAAGATGCGGAAAATCTGCGACGTCAAAGGTGCATCGACCTACTATGTCACGAACCTGTTGTTCGATAAGGACAACGAGCGACTGTTTTTCACGACGGATAATTTTAAATACCGTGATCTGAATGTGGTCGATTTGAAAACCCACCGGCAAAAACAGTTGATCACCGATGTCCGCACCGGCGATCTGGCGTTGAATCCGGTTAATAAGGCGATTTATGGGGTTCGTCATCAAAGTGGTATTTCCACGATTGTGCGGATCAATCCGCCGTATAAAGATTATCAGGCTCTGTTTGCCTTTCAGTATGGCACCGATCTCTACGATCTCGATATTTCTCCCGATGGTCAGTACCTCACCGGGGCGCTGACCTTTGTGGACGGCAACCAGAAACTGGTCCGCTTTAAGGTCGCCGACCTTGAGAATTCCAAGACGGATTATGAGGAACTATTTGATTTTCAGATGAATTCTCCGGCGAGTTTCGTCTATTCTCCCGACGGTCGCTACATTTACGGAACATCCTATTATTCCGGCGTATCCAATATCTATCGGTATGATTTCAGCATTAGCGATATGTCCATTGTAAGCAATGCCGAAACCGGGTACTTTCGCCCGTTGCCGTTAAATGGGGATTCATTAATTGCTTATAAATATACTTCCAAAGGATTCGTCCCGGGCTGGATCGAAGATAAGACGATCGAAAATGTAGCTGCAATTCATTTCCTGGGTCAGTCGGTATATGAGAAATATCCCTACGTCGCGGATTGGCATCCCGGCAATCCCGGCGATGTACCTTTGGATAGTCTGGTTCGGTATAAGGGCGTTTACCACAGCCTGAAAAACCAGCATCTCACTGCGGCGTATCCGGTTATCGAAGGGTATAAAAATACGCTGGCAGTTGGTTACTTTTTTGAGATTAAAAACGATATTGGCTACGACGCAATGACCGCGACCGTATCCTATTCACCGGGCGGTGATTCACTGGTTGATGAACGACTGCACCTGGACCTAAGTATCCGGCACTGGCGCTGGGAACTGAACGCCAAATACAATGACGCCGATTTCTACGATCTGTTCGGTCCCACTAAAACCAGCCGTAAAGGGTATTACCTGGGACTGAATTTCAAACAAAACCTGATTTACGACACACCGCGAACAATGGATTTAAACTGGCGATTCGGCGGCTGGGGCGGACTGGAGACTCTGCCGGACTACCAGAATGTAGCGGCGAATTATGATCACTATTATTTCAATAATCTGAGCCTTTCCTACGAATACATTGAACGATCTCTCGGTGCGGTGGATGGTGAAAAAGGCTATGCGCTGCAGTTGCTGTCATTAAACAACCTGGTTAATCGACAGCTGTTTCCGCGTCTCGTTGCAACACTGGACTACGGTGTTCCGTTGCCGGTCAATCATATTTCAGTTTGGTTGAGGTCGGCAATTGGCGGTTCGGCTTCCAGGCACAATGAACCCTTTGCGAATTATTATTTCGGTGGGTTCGGCAACAACTGGATCGATCATCAGGACGCCAAGCGCTATCGGGAGTACTATGCATTTCCCGGCGCCGACCTGAACAGTATTGGCGGTACAAATTTCGCCAAACTGATGGCGGAACTTAACCTGCCGCCGCTGCGATTTCGGCATATCGGTATTCCGGCAATGTATCCCCGCTGGCTGCGCAGTTCCATCTTTGCTTCGGCTATTGTCACCAATCTTGATGATAAAACATTGACTCGGCATGTCCGGAATTTCGGAATTCAGGCTGATATGGAAATTGTTATGTTTTCACTATTCAAGACCACGATTTCCGCCGGCTATGGTTACGCTCTCGAAGGTGGCAAGAAACTCGGTAATGAGCTGATGCTATCCTTGAAAATTTTATGATGTTAATTCTGAAAATATCCGTCAGCCTGCTGCCGGTACTGATATTTCTGCTGGCGCTGATTCTGATGGACAGTTATAAATTGCTGAAACCAATGATTGTTATCATGACAATCCTGTATGGAATAGTCGCGGCAGTCTGTGCATTTTTCATTCAGCGGCAACTGGTGGTTTCGCAACAGGGATTGACACTGATCTGGGGACCGTTGAGTGAGGAGTTTCTCAAAGCACTGCTACCGGTTCTGATGCTCAAATGGAAGCGGGTCGGATTTATCGTGGACAGTGCGATCATCGGATTTGCCAGCGGGGCCGGATTTGCGTTGCTGGAGAATATACTTTACCTGCATTCAATTCAGAGCACAAATCCGCTGCTGTGGATCGTGCGGGGTCTGGGAACGGCGGTGATGCACGGCGGCACGATCGCCATTCTGATGATATTTTCCGCATACATCACCGAGCGGTTCAAATCTCAGAGAATCCTGACTTTCCTGCCCGGTTTTCTGATTGCAGTCATCATTCATTCAGCGTTTAATAAAATCTTAGCCAGTCAGCTGTTTCCATCGGAATACGTAACCGCCGCCCAACTGATAATTCTGCCGCTTCTGATCAGTATCGCGTTTACTCAGAGTGAAAAATCTCTGCGCGACTGGATGGAGCAAGGGCTGGAATCCAGCGTGCGCCTGCTGAATGCGATCCGTAAAGGCAAATTCAGTGAGACAAAATCCGGCCAATATATTTATTCACTGCGGGAGCATTTTCCGGTGGAGCTTGTAGCGGATATTTTCTGCTATTTGCAGATATACCTGGCTCTGAGCGCCCGGGCAAAAGCCAATCTGATGCTGCGGGAACAGGGCTTTCCGGTCCAGCCGGACCCGGATGTGGAAAATCGTTTTGCCGAATTGAAGCAGCTGGCGAAGAACATCGGCAAGACCGGACAAAGGGCGATGGCGCCGATTCTGCAGTCCAGCCCGCGGGACCTCTGGCAACTGTATTACCTTGAAAAAATTAACTGAACAGGAACGATCATGAGTCCGAAATCCATGACCATTAAACAGAAAGAGAAAGCCATCCTGCTGGGATTGATCTTTGGAGCGGTGGCGATGATTCCCATCATTATTTCAGCCGTATTATCAAACTCACTGATTGTACTGACCGATGTATTGAAAAGCGGCAGCGAACTGCTGGCGGTGATGTTTTCCTATTTTGCCATCCGTAAAGTATCCAAAGGCGCGAACATGGTATACAATTACGGCTACGGCAAGTTAGAGGGATTTTCCAGCCTGCTGATGGCGTTTGTCATCGGGGTTTCGTTGATTATTATTCTGTTTAATGCCTATATCGGGTTTACGCACCCGGAGCCGTTGGCCGGAATCGGTGTTATGATCGCAATCGGTGCAAATATCGTGACCGGCATTATCAATTTCTGGCAATGGCTTAATTATCGTAAAATTGACAAAGATTCGCCTTCTCCGATCATTACCGGGCAACTGAACCTGTACCGCAGCAAGTATATATCCGATATCAGTGTCACTATCACACTGGTATTGGGATTGGTCCTCCGAAAATACACCTTTGCTCATTTTATCGATCCGCTGGGTGCAGTGGTGCTGAGTGGATTTCTCTTTTACGCGGTTTACACACTGTTTTCGCAATCCATGGATAACCTGATGGACCGGACGCTGGAAGAGTCGCTCCAGATGGGCATTCTGCGAGTGTTAGCAAAGCATTTTGATGATTATCATAATATTCATGATGTTCGTTCCCGTCGCTCCGGGCAGTATATTTTCATCGATCTCTATCTGGAATTTGACCCTGAGAAACAAATGGGAGTTGTTCAGCAGGCAATTTGTGAGATCAATGCAGATATTTTAGGAATTATCAAGAACTGCCAGGTGAATATCGTACCGTGTACCTCAAAACCGCAGACCAGCTGACGGCTGGCAAATTATCATTCTTTTATTATTTTGATGATCTCTTTAATTTCTGATTCGTCGGGAATACCCTGATTAGTCACGTAATAATGTTCAAACACAAAGTTCCCTAGTTCATTACACTTTATGATTCCAGTCTCAATAAGTGACCCAACAGCTATGTCCATTGGCACCAAAGCTGTCAACCCGACAAATGTATCAGAAGGATCAATAGATTCCAGAATAGAATTTAAGTCTTTTGTTACAAGGCTTAATTCTTCTTTTATTATTAAACCGGCGGGTATTAATTGTGTAATTCATCTTGCGTATACAATCTTTGGATGTTTAAAGTAATTCTTCACTCGCTTAGGCATTTTCTGCAGCATCCGCATATGTGACAAAACAC
>JAHJGX010000011.1 GCA_018824205.1 bacterium | reverse complement strand
GGCTCGTGAATTGACAAGGCCGTTTCAAACAGTTTTTTAATCATCATCGCTTTTCCCTTTTTGGGAAAAATCTACGATTATCTATCCTTTTTTAAAATTGTATTCTTCTAATTTACCCACTCAATTTGAGAAGGAACCATATTTATAATTATGCCTTAACTGAATCAGAAATTGATTCGCTTTATCATGAAGGTGATTGGCCAGATATTAATTATCTGAAAAATCATGAGGTTAATGTACCTGATAATTATAGTCTGCATGCTAACTATCCGAATCCTTTCAATCCAACAACTACCATTCGATATGATATTCCAAAACAATCTCATGTAACTCTAACCATCTATAATTTAAATGGTCAAGTTGTCGACAAACTTGTAAATCGAAAACAGGAACCTGGATTCTATTCAGTTAACTGGGATGCACAGAATGTAAGTACCGGCGTCTATTTCTATCAGATTAAAGCAGACGGATTTCAACAGGTCAAGAAAATGCTGCTCATAAAATAAGGAAGATTTTCAGGCAGGTAGAGACAAAAATGGTCTAACAATCGCATGCACCCAACAGCGAAAGCTGTTTTCTGATTGATGAATTTTCAAGTTTACGAAGCGTTTTTGAAATATTGAAAGAACAACAAAGTCACATTCGCTGTTGGTGATGCGTTATCCGTTAGGCAGTAAGAAAATAACAGGAAGTAAATTGAATGAAGTGTTTTAAAATATTAATACACATATTGATACTTCTATTTATTAATTGTTCGAAAAATATTAATTCGGTTGATGAATTATATTCAGATGAAATATTGTATGAAAAAATAATCGGTAAATGGACTAATGAAAATAAAATTCTTTATACATTTTTTGAAGATTCGACCTTTTATTTTTCATATTATATACCTGAAAATGATTCAACGATTTTACGACAAACCATTGAAGGGAAATATTTAATTGAAGATGGAATAATTTCATTTGATAAATTTGAATACTCATATATAAAAGAGAGAGAAAATGATACAAGCGATGTATTTCTTGCAGCAACATCAACTCAATTGTTTATAGGTAAACTTAGTTTTGAGGATGATATTTTATCTATTACTCAAATTGAAGTATTAATACCTCAACGAACAAATCAAGATGAAATTTGGGGAAAATGGGAAATAAGAAAATGGAGAACAATATATTATTATAGAACAGAATTAAACTTTAAAGGTTATCAAAAAGAAATATATGAATTTTATCCTGATTCAAATATTTGTAGTTATGAAAATGAATATTTATTTAAATGCCCTTTTCCACATCAAGAAAGTAATAAGTATGAATTTGAATATGCTTCACCATATTTAAATATTAATGGTATAGATAGCATTAAAGTTGAAATAGAAAATAATAAAATGTATTGGTATTATGATAGAGAGCCAGAATTATATTTCAGGGTTGATTGAAATAATATTTTTGCCTAACCACTGGCTGCACATAACGCCGGGAGCTGTTTTTTGATTGATGATTTTGAGAGTTTGCAAATAGTTTTTGAGATGTTTGAGAGTTGGCGAAATCAATCCCGCCGTATGTGAGCCATGTCCCGTTATGTGTTATAAAATATTGACATTTGTAAGTGATCTACTATTTTATTAAAATTAAAACAATGGATATACTAATATTATGGGGATCATATAAGACGGTGAAGTAAATGAGGAAAAAATACAAACAATTAATTGAAGATTTAGAAAAAGCGATTACTGATATTGAATCCAAGGGAATTTCTATTGAGCCATTGAATAAAGCCATTGAAGAGCTTAAGTCTCATAATGATAATATTACAGCTATTGAAGAAAATATAGACGCTGTTAAATCGGAAGTAATAACACCAATAAAAACAGAACTTGAGCAAAACAAAAAAGCCGGGAAATTTTCTATACTGGGGTTTTATGTTGGTGCATTTGGTTTAGTGGTAACAGCTATAAGTCTTCTTTACACTACTTTTAAAAAGCCGGAACAAATGACATTCCAATACCCAAAGGATTCAGTTGAAACTGTCGATAAAGATTTTATTCCATCAAATGTGTTAATTAATATCGAAAACACTTTGGATGAGATTGCTTACTCAATTCATGGACTTGATGAAGAATACGAGCCGTTAGATAATGAATATCTAGTTAATCAACGGGATCAAGCAATTCTTTTAAAAAATGATTCTTTAATTTTTACAGTACATGCATATATACCACCCGAAAATATGATTAATGATCGATATTACCCTTTTGCTAGTTTAAATTTTTCTATAAATGGGAAACAGCTTGGCACTAAAGGATTAAAAGATATGGTCAAGATTATTAATAATAGTGGTGTCTCCTATTATTACCCAAATTTTAATTCCATCTGGATTACGGAAGGGGATCAGTTTAAAGTTTTTGGTAAACATATTTATGAAATTATTAGAATATTTCGTGATGAATCGCAGATTTTAACGGTAGCCGATGAGAAAGATGCGGTTTTGATAAAACGAATAGACTAATACCGCGATGTTAAGCATTTTGTATATTCTGTTATAATATCAGTTACTTTAAAATGATAATTGTCCATCTAAATATTGAGGTGAAATATTCCACGAAGTCTAAGAATAAAGACACATAACCATAGTATACTTTTAGATTAAAAACAACCAATATTTTTAATAACTAGAGATTTACCTGCTTGCAGACGGTCTTAAACTACCTATCCTACTCTTTCGGCGGTCACCCCGACAGATATCGGGGAGCTGCGGGCATACAATATCGGCCATATTTAAAACACCGACACCGTGTGACATCTTTAATGATGGAGATGGCAGTCCCCCCGTCAGAAGCCGGGGAGCCGCAACACGATGGCGGTCATCACGGTGCCGGTGTCTACAAACTTTCAATCTCCTGATTTCTCCTTATTGTGTAATTTGAACGCAGTTAACTTCATCGGTGAACACTCTGTTTTTATCAAAGGGCAGCCCGGATTTATACCAACCGTAAAACATCCTCAGAAACTTGCGCATCATGGCCACCATGGCCTTATTGCCGACCATTCCGAAGTCCTTTTTAGCATGGTATACTGTACCGTAAAGGCTTTTCTTTTTGACAAGTGGCAGAACAATATATCCGAGAACTCGACGTAAATTAGATCGGCCTTTCTTACTGATCTTATTCTTACCTGTAAAGTAACCGCTTTTATGTTCACGAATATTCAACCCGGCATATCGCATTAGTTGGTCAATGGATTTGAAATCATTCAGGGGACCGGTTTCCGCCAGGAGTTGGCCAATCCTAAAAGCCGTAATGACACCCTTCCCCGGTATAGGAATATTGGGATCTTTCAGGCGTAGTTCATCGGTCACACTGATCATAGCATCTTCAATCTCAGCCCTTCGATTTTCTCTTAATAAAAGTTCTTCCCAGAGATAGTTTAAACGTGATTCCAGGATCTGAACATAATCAGCCGGCAATTGATGACGGACAGAACATTGGGCATCCTGCCAGAGCCGTAAAATGGTCACTTTACGAATCCGTGGGGCGGCCCGTTTTAAGCGTTGATAGAAAACGCCATATCCTCGCTGAACTACCCGATAGGGATTGGCATGGTACTTCTCCATAAATATCCGCCCGGTATTTGAATAGAGAAAATCTTTTTTAAATGAGTAATCACAAAACAGTTCTGCAAGCACGCG
>JAHJGX010000106.1 GCA_018824205.1 bacterium | reverse complement strand
CATTCAGTTGCTTAATAAAGTTATTGTCGAAGCCGGCGGTCCCCCGAACCTGGTAACGGCGATCGCCGAACCGACAGTGGAAAGCGCCCAGAAATTGATGCAGCATCCGGGAGTCCGCTTGCTGGTCGTGACCGGCGGCGCCGGGGTGGTGAAAGCCGCTATGACCAGCGGAAAGCGGGCGATCTGTGCCGGACCGGGCAATCCGCCGGTGGTCGTTGATGAAACCGCCGATATTGAGGCAGCGGCCCGGGATATTGTCCGGGGTGCGTCCATGGACAACAATATCATCTGCGTGGATGAAAAAGAGGTTTTTGTCGTCGATTCAGTAGCCGATAAACTGCTGGAGGCATTTTCCCGAAATAATGCTGTCGTATTAAATCCTGAACAAATCGGTCAACTGGAAAAGGTGATATTTTCTGAAACCAACGGTCCCGGAAAACCGGCGAAAATGGAAAAATCATTGATTGGTAAAAATGCCGGTGAAATTCTCTCGAAGATCGGGATGCAGGTAGCGGATGACATTCGTCTTGCCATCTTGCCGGTGGAAAAAGATCATCCGTTGGTCTGGACGGAACAGATGATGCCGGTTTTACCGGTGGTACGGATGCCTGACGCCGATTCGGCGATAGACATTGCCAAAAAAGCCGAACACGGCTTTGGACATTCGGCGATTATGCATTCAAAAAATCTCGATAATCTCAGCCGTATGGCCAGGGAGATGAATTGCAGTATTTTTGTGAAAAACGGGCCCGCATATTCCGGTCTGGGATTTGGCGGCGAGGGTTACTGCAGCTTTTCGATCGCCAGTCCGACCGGCGAAGGCCTGACAAGTCCGCGCAGTTTTTCCCGGGAAAGACGCTGCGTGCTTGTCGATCATTTTAGGATTGTCTAATGAAAAAATACCCCGCTTTAGCACTGATTGAATTATCTAATATCGCGGCCGGAATTCTGACCGGCGACGCCATGGTGAAAGTGGCGCCGATTTCGGTTCTCAAAGCCGGAACAGTACATAATGGCAAATACCTGATTCTCGTTGGCGGTAGTGTGGCCTCGGTCGAAGAGGCGTATTACAAAGGACTTACGGCCGGTGCGGAACAGGTGATTGACAAGGTTCTGCTGCCTGATGTTCACAACAGTGTCAATGATGCCGTTTTGGGAAAACGGTCAAATTGCACGGATGAAGCCCTGGGCGTGTTCGAAACATCATCGGTTGCGGCGACAATTCAATCGGCGGACGCTGCTGTTAAAAGTACCCGGGTCAAGATCCTTGAAATTCGTCTGGCGGATGACATTGGCGGAAAAGCTTTTGTATTGTATAACGGTAAAGTGGAAGAAGTTGCCGAAGCGTTGGTGATTTCCAGGAATGCACTTGCCGATCCATCGATAATATTGAACGAATCACTGATTCCCAATCTCCATTCGGATATGGTAAAACAACTTGATCGCAGTTCGTATTTTAGTAAAAACAATCTGAAAAAACTGGAAGGCGGGGAACTCTGATGCTGCTGGGAAAAGTGATTGGTACTCTGACGCCCTGCGTTGTGTATGAAGGTCTGGAAGGCGTGCCGATGCTGCTGGTGCAGCCATTGAATAAAAAGCAGGAATCTGTCGGAAAACCGCTTATCGCGGCCGATTCCACCCGTATGGCGGGACCCGGTGAACTGATCTATTATGAAGGCGGACGGGAAGCGGCGATGGCGCTGGAAACGGTTTTTGTCCCGGTGGACGCGACGATTATCGGGATCGTCGATGATGTCAAACTCATTGATGAGGAGGCGGTATGATCCTTGGGCGTGTTTGCGGTTCGATTGTCTCGACCATTAATCATGAATTCTATGATAATAAACGCCTGCTCATGGTAGATCGTTTGTCAATCGATGGCAAAGTTACAGGAAATTATCTAATCGCAGTCGATTCGGTAGGCGCCGGCGCCGGTGAAACAGTACTGATCATCGATGAGGGCAACTCCGCCCGGCAGATTATTGGTGATAAGACTGCACCCTTGCGCTCGATCATCGTTGGCGTTGTCGATCAGACGACAATTCAGTCCATTTGACCGACTAGTGTCGGATAAAGTATTTTATCCAAAACCACCGAATAAATTCGATGGTTAATGTTTAATCAAACTAATTACTCAAGCAAATATTAACCATTCACTTCAGTGAATGGGAAACAAATCACCCTTATTACTTCTTCGACTTTAGTCGGTGTATTATCCAAATCCGTCAAAGGCCGGACAGGTGTAATCGTCTAAAAATATTTTACCAATAATTTTAAAAAAGCGGAGTGGTATCTACATATCAACCTGATATGTTTGCAGCTGAGTATTTACGAATATCATTACATAGAACAAACCTTTTAAAATTGCTATAATCTTTTAATTTAGATACATGAGCGACTGGATCCCCATCCAAAAAGATGACAAACATATCGCCCGGGAACGGGCCAAAGCCAAGGACCTGCGCAAAAGCCAATGGTGGCAGAACAAACTGAATGAAGGTATCTGTCACTATTGCGGCAAGCAATTTCCCCGTGATGAGCTGACCATGGACCACATCGTACCGGTCGCCCGGGGCGGCAAGAGCAATAAGGGCAACATCGTTGCGTCATGCAAGCAGTGCAATAGTGAAAAAAAGTACCTGACACCGGTTGAAATGCTGCTGCGGGAAAAGTCAGATAATTAAAAGAACTTTGCGAAAGTTTCAAACTTTTATCTTCGCTACGGGGCTGTGCTCCGTAGCCTGGTTATAGGCTGTTCAAACCTGTTTAGCCGCTTCGCGCCAGAAACAGGTTTGAATGTGCATTCCTTTTAATTGATAGAATTCCTCATGCTTATATCTGGATCGTTTAATGTTCGATGGATTTAACGATCTGACGGAAGTGAAACCTATATATTGCAAGTGTGATAATTGAAGCGAATTTCATATTACCGATAAATCAATCAACGCGATACAACATGTAAACAATTGTTGTCAACAATATTGTATTGCAATATTGTAGTGTATCATTTATCTTTTTAACAGAAAGTTAGATTAATTGATAAGGGGTAGAAAAAAATGAAAGAACAAATTGGACAAAAAATTAAAAGACTAATGACTAAGTCAGGATTGTCTCAAAAACAGCTGGCATTGGAGACAGACATAGACCCGGGAAATTTATCAAAAATACTAAATGGAAAAAAGATACCATCAAATGATCATTTAGATAGATTTTCAAATGCTTTGAAGTTATCCCTGGATAAACTTAAAGAAGATGCAAAAATGGAACTTTATCAGGAAGAACTTGATAATGGAGTTGCGGTTTGCATTAATCCAGCCTGTTCTGGCAAAGAAATTAATGCAAGTTCTATATCGCTGAATATAAAAAAAATTAAAAAGACAGAGGATGGTAGAGAAGAAATAAAAAATATTGACATTGAATTACCCTCTTTTTCATCCAACACAAAATATTGCGGTTATTGTGGGAGCACACTAAGGAATTCTTGCCCATTTTGTAACACGATAATCAAAAACAGTAAACATAAGCACTGTATAGAATGTGGGGGGCAACTCTTTCCGGAATGTTCAGAAGCGCATGGAGGTTGTAGTTCCACCGATTTATTAATCAAAATTAATCTTCTTCCCTGGGAATCATATGATGATGTAATTATATTTAATAATAATGATTTAATTCCATTTGGAAGCTTATTTTCCGCTAAAGGTGTTTTTAGGAAAACTCCAATAAACTTTATTAAAAGTGCATATTATTACTATTATATTTCCCCTAACGCGCCTAACACCTTCCCAATTCCGCAAAAGTGTATCAGTTCGGGAGATAATGAAAAATATAATGGACAGCTGCTAACAGATAAAACCAAAATAATAGAATATTTTAAATCATCAAATGACGATATAACCGAGCTAGGCTGGACATTAAGCGATGTGCCGGACAAATTTCCTTTCAAAGAAGAGATTGTTGCGATTTTCGCTCCATCAGAATGGAATAACAATATATTTTTTGATCAACTTGACACGATAGGTGTTTTCACAACCAATAACAAATCAGAAATCAGTTTATATACGTTTATTCCATATGCCGCTGCAGTTTGTAGAAATTGCAAATTTTTGTTATGGTCAAACGGAGAAGGAGGATTTGAGACGGACGAAAATGGAGCTACGGTTGATAATTTAAAAGATGTTGAAAAATGGTATAGAGAATCACCATATTCACCTGAAAACGCAGAAATTTCTAAAGTGTGGCCACGATGAATTCATACTACTCGTACCATTACATAAGGCGGTTAAGTCAAAGGAACATTTCTCAGGAGGATGTTCAATGCGCAATTCTTTTTGGAAGAAGCGGATACAGAAAGGGTGCGAAATACTTTTTCCTTGGACGCAAAGAACTTAATAAAAATAATATCAATGATGAACACTTGGATGGTCTTACTGTTATAGTCGGGGAAAACGGATTAATTATTACAGCATATAAAAATAAAAATGCAATTAAGAACTTAAAAAGGTAAGGGTATTATAAATGAATATTGCACAATTTTTAAAACAATTTGACGTTGAAAAACTTCGAGAATGTAACATATTAAATCAAAAACAAAATCTATTAAATGGAAAAAGTGTTGATCCACTAATATCACTGA
This sequence comes from bacterium, assembly GCA_018824205.1. GTDB lineage: Bacteria > Fidelibacterota > UBA2242 > UBA2242 > UBA2242 > B118-G9. The sequence continues at coordinate 3,923 of JAHJGX010000106.1, read as the reverse complement.
TGAAAAAAAACGGTATTAATAAATTAGAAAGCCGAAATGGTTGGTATTTAGATTCAGAATATAATTTTAGTAATCCAAAGTCAAATGAAAGTCAAACAGGAAATATCATCCGTGACAATTTTATTAGACCCGGAACAATTTTTCTAAATCAAAATAAATATATAAATCCCTTTTATAATTGTAATAAAGCAACATCCGCAAAATTTGTTTCACCTAAACCTAATCAACGAACCCAACTAGATGTAACTGTTTTTGCAAATGAAGATATTTCAAAACCAGAAAACAGAATCAATCTTTCCCTATTCGGTCTATTTTTAGTAGATCAATTTCGAAAATGGTTTTTAACAAGATTAAAATTACCAGCTGATGCGGTAGTTTTTCCAAGTGCTAACCTGAGCGGTGTTCGACCTGATTTTGCAGTACATGACAAACAAGATAATCCTATTGCTTACATTGAAGTTGAAATTGGTGATGAAGATCAGGCACAATTAAAGAATTTTCGGAATTCTACCGAATATAAAATCATTTCTATAACTGGAAAACCAGAGCATAATAATGACCTTAGTTTATTAGAAATATATGAAAAACTGATAGACTTGAAACAATCAATTAATTCATCTCAGTTCAACAAAAATATTGCTGTATTTGAGACATTAATAGTAGAAAATGTATTAGGATATGATAAAAACAGATATCCAAGAAAAACAATATCTGACCATATGAAAAAGTCAACAATTGTCAGTAATTTATTTAAATCGCTGCCGTTAATAGAAGATATTGAAAAGAATTTATACCCTGGTGAATTTGCTATTGAAACAAGAAAGGAAAATGGATTTTCATTGAGGCTCTATTCAAGAAATTCAACTATAAGAAAGTCCTTTGCGGTAATGTCTCAAAGTGGTGGGCGTCCCCAAATCATCTTTCCTTCAAAAATCAACCTATATAAATATCTTCCAGATAAAAAAATCAAAATCGAAGGTTATTCAAAATTATTAACGGATTTGGGTTGTCCCATCGGTAACTTACCTGAAAAAGGACAAGGTAGACTTAAGATTGATATTGTTGAAAAGAATATTAGTTCAATTATTGAAATAATACGTGATTTGGGTGGAATATAGTATGGAGATTCATCTCCTTTTTATTAGACCGAGGTGTAAGTCACCATTTCTGCCCTATTTCCTTTAGTGCATTTTGTGCATCAATATTTCCCAATCTTGCAGATTTTTGCCAACACTCAATCATACCCAAATAATTTCTCTGTTCATTGTAAACCAAACCAAGGTTTAAATGAGCCTCTGAATTATCGGGATTAATTTTAATAGATTTTTTTAAATATTTAATAGCATCTGAGTAATTACTCTGTATACGATAAACATTGCCAATATTACGATAGGGCTTCCAGTTATTAGGATTTATTTCAATCGCCTTCTTATAGCACTTAATTGCATCAGAATCATTCCCCTGATTATTATAAACAACACCAAGATTATAATAAGCCTCTGAAAAATCGGGATTTATTTCGATTGCCTTCTTATAGCACTTAATTGCATCTGAGTAAATTCCCTGTTTACTATAAACAAGACCAAGATTATAATAAGCCTCTGAGCAATCGGGATTTATTTCTATTGCTTTCTTATAACACTTAATTGCATCAAAATAATTCTCCTGATCGTTATAAACACTACCGAGATTAAGATAGGCTTCTGAGAAATTTGGATTTATTGCAATTGCTTTCTGAAAACACTCAATCGCATCGGAGTAATTTCCCTGTTCTTTATAAACAATACCGAGATTATTATAAGCATCTGTATATTCTGGATTTAATTCAATGGCTCTAAGGTAAAAAGATTTTGCTTCATCATATTTTTCTAGTAAAACAGCAATATAGCCCTTATTGAACCAGTCAGTGGCATCCAGTTGATCAACATTCTTTTTATAGGCATTTTGCAGTACAATTTGATCTTTTTCATTTTTAACCGATTCCAGTTCTTGTTTCAGATGCTGAATTTCCCGGCGGGCGTCATCCGCCATTTGCCTCGCCTGTTCCAGTTCTTTTGTTTTCTCCTTATCTTGAAGGATTGAATCCAGTTGCTTTTTCATTTCTTCAGGATCGATGGTGATTTTCGCTTTCAGCCAGTACTCAGTCCCCGTCCACTTTTCTTCCAGAATTTCCGTCTGAGTGATCCCGGCAGTGATGGAGATCAGCCTCTTTTCGGTAGATTCACCGGATTCGATTTCGTCCCCAATTCGTTTTTCCCATTGGCTGTCTTCAAATTCACTCTGCATGAAAACGGCGACTTCTTCCAGAAGCAGCCTTTTCACCTCTTCCAGAGCGTTTACCCTGGCGGTCACTTTACTGTCATAGTCGCTGGCTTGATATGTGTATTCACGAATGAAGGTTTTTGTCTTTGCAAAGACAAGTATTGACGAAAGCAGCAGCAGAATAAAAAACACTTTCTTCATTTTTAAATCCTCTTTGATTCGCAGTAAATTCCGACAGGTTTTTCTATATTTAAATATATTGAATGAGTAGTTAATTGGAAACACTTATTTCGCTGAACCTTCCGAAGGTTTGGAACCTTCGGAAGGTTGGGGATAGTCGATATTGTCACAACCGATTCCTCAGTCGCTGTGCTCATTCGGAATGACGGTGTAAGGTCGGGGATTCTATTTTACGCTTGTTCCGTGGTTGTGCTACGGAACAAGCAACGCACAGGATGGTTTGGTTACGGAGTGCCTGCCCGAATGGTATCAGTCAGGCGGGCAACCCCGTAACCAGTTGTGAAAAATAGTTATTTAAAAGTGCTAGCCGGGACTCCGGATTTGAATTTAAAATTGCGCTTGTTTTTAAGTATTTGATATTCTATGTTGTTTGTAACATAAAGCAGACACTATTGACAAAACAAGGAGTTGATCTCAATGAAGCGTAATTATCTGATCGTGGTTTTCATTTTCCTGATTTTTTATGTGATCTCCTTTTTGACGAATATTCTGGGACCGTTAATTCCAGATATAATCGACGGATTTCACCTGTCGCACCTGGCGCTGGCGGCATTTCTGCCGTTCGCTTTCTTTGCGGCTTATGGCGTTATGTCAATTCCGGCCGGTTTTCTGGTGGACAAATACAGTGCAAAATTAATAATGACATCGGCCTTTATCCTGGCTTTAGCAGGATCGTTCCTTTTTGCTGTTTTTCCTTCATTCTGGGTTGCGATGATATCGCTGTTTCTGATTGGTACAGGCATGGCGATGCTCCAGGTAGCCATAAATCCGCTGCTGAGAGCTGCCGGCGGTGAGGAACATTTCGCATTCAATTCGGTGGCCGCCCAGCTGGTTTTCGGACTTGCGTCCTTCATCAGTCCGCAGGTCTATAGTTACCTGGTTCAACACCTGCGGGATTACACGGATAATGAAAATATATTGATTCGCATTTTAGCCGGAATTGTGCCTCAGGACCTCCCATGGATTTCATTATATTGGGTTTTCGTAGCCGTTACATTGATCATGGTTGTGGTGCTGATAATTATTCGGTTGCCCAAAATCGAATTGAAAATTGATGAACGGGTTGGATCACTCCGTACAACTGTAAATCTTCTCAAGCAGAAGCTGGTTATTCTCTACTTCTTTGGTATTTTTGCGTATGTTGGAACCGAACAGGGCTTGGCGAACTGGATGTCAAAGTACCTGGCTGTCTATCATGGCTTTGATCCATTGTTATCCGGAGCGGATGCGGTATCTTCATTCTGGGGATTACTGACGGCGGGTTGTTTGCTGGGACTGATCCTGTTGAAGTTTTTCGACAGCCGCAAGGTGTTAATCTGGTTCTCCGCGGCAGCGATTATCGCCCTGACAATCGCACTTTTCGGAACAGCAAAAATGGCTGCGATCGGACTGCCGGCGACCGGTTTTTTCCTGTCGGTCAT
>JAHJGX010000105.1 GCA_018824205.1 bacterium | reverse complement strand
GAACTTGCTTCATATCCAGATCAATATCCATAATCTCCCAGGGCGGCTGTATTCCAAGTATCTGAGTGTATAATGCTTTATCTTCCATACTCTAAATTATTCATTTTTTCAACTTTTCCACACATTTCTCGGAAGAACCATAAAAATAGATAATAATGAGAAATTAAATAGTGTTTTAGATAATCATCTTCCACTTGAAACATATATGTGGGATTTAAAAAATGGTAAAGTCAGCTATTTAAAGACTTCATTGACCCAATATAAAAAAACAATACCTAGCGGATTTACGGTAAATTTTGAACCTAATTTATATTTAAGTTTACTATGGACATTGTTTAAACTATCAGATGATTTTATTTTTGATGTAACAGGCGATATAGATATGGTTGAAAAAGACACTTTATCAGCTTTAGATATTGAACATATCAGTACATCAAAATTATATATTAATCTATTAGAACAAATTGTATTGATTAAGGATGATAAACATTATCACTATTACGAGACAATGGGCAAATACTATGAGATCGTGAAAGATTATAAAAAAGCAAGTAATTACTATAATAAGTCACTGAATCTGCTTCTTATTGACCCGAACCGTGTTTGGGAGATAGAAATTAGACGTCTTCAGCATCATTTACAAAGATTAAAAACAAAATTCACATAACCATTGCGTACCTAACAGCCAGAGCTGTTCGATTAATTCAAATTTTTGATATTTTATATGGTTTATGAAAAGAAAAAGTCCTATGTATTATTTTTTGGCTGTAGGTGACGCTTGCCCTATGTGTAAAATATTGTTAATTAAAGTAATGAGGCACTATGGAAATTAAGGAAGAACTAATTAAATTGATAAAAACTTCAATTTATGCTCAGTACTCTTTAATACCGATTCCAATTGAAATAAAAAACCAGGAATTATTAAATGACAAATTTTTCCTCGGTTATATATTTGGTTTTACAGATGGCTTGCTATCATCTTATGATCTCTATGATGAGGATTTACATATTAATATTACAATTGCAGTTTGTGTTCATTTGCTAGGTCTAGATATTGGAATTGAAGCATTTTATAAAATTGTAGAGATTCAGAAGGAATCATATAAAAATCCTGGAATTATGCAAGGAGGTCAAGATGCTATTAATCTATTAAATGGTAAAACACCTTCTTTGGGTTTAACGAAACATTATCTCTTCAAGGACTAACTGGAGTTTTTAATATGGGATTTTTAGATAAAATTATGGAATGGATGTTTGAAAATTCACCAACATCTTTTGTGGTTTCAACACGAAAAATTTGTGAAGGATTTAAAAATAGTTTGTTATTATATCCTGATCTTCCTGATAGAGAAATTGCCTTGTTGACTCTTAAGGCACGATACAGAATTAATCCGCTAATGTCAGACATTGAAATACAGGACTTAGCTAACAGTGTTGAATCCTTTGAAGAATTTGTATTTATTACAGTCGTTAAAGAATTAGGCGAGGAGAAAATTGCAAATTTAAGTGCTGCGGGTAAGATGGATTTCACTAGAAGAATTATGGAGGAAATATATAATCATGGTTTAGAGAATTACATTTTTTCAAATTTTAATAATGGAGATAATCAGATTTGAATTTAAAGACAGTTCGACTAATAGCGTCAGCATTGCTTTTTATTGCAATCTTTGATTTACCTTATGGATATTTTATTTTTTTAAGAATATTTATTTGTATTTTGGCATGTTTATCTGCATACACAGCATCTGAATATAAAAATAAGACTTGGGTGTGGATATTCGGGATAACAGCGATACTTTTTAATCCAATTATTCCTATTTATTTGGATAAAGAGATATGGACAGTGTTAGATATTCTTGCAGCAATACTATTTGCAGTTTCAGTCAAACAGATAAAAACTATTGAAGAAGATAGTACCTGTTGATTTATATTTTAGGATATTATAAAAAATCACCTAACCACTAAGGATTGATACGACAATACCGCTAAAAATATATGAAAGTCGGTATCAATCCAGGGTTCAAGAAGCCCTACATAATTATATAGGTTTAAGGTTCGGTGATATATAGGTATGGTCTGATATACTAAATTGCCTCAACGGAGGTCTCTGGTGAGACACCCGACGCCATCAAGAATCCGGAATTTTGCATAGGTTGTTGCACATGCCGCAATTTGCGGTTTAGTTTTCAAAGCATATCGGAAACACAAAGATACCGGTCTTTCACCTTCCCCGTATCTCGTTACCAATCTAAAAGAAGATATTGTGATAGACCATAATATAGACTATATTTAGTCGGTATATATGGAGATTGAAAAATGAAACCAAGTGAAGCCGTAAAATCTATTAGCTACCTTAAAGCGCACGCATCGGAAATTATCAGGGATATTACCAATACTCACAAAACTCTGATTATTACTCAGAACGGCGAAGCAAAAGCAATTCTGCAAGATATTAAAAAATATGAACAGACCCAGGATAGTTTGGCGCTTCTAAAAATACTTGCCCTGAGTAGTAAAAGTCTAAAAAATAAGGATTATAAACCTGCCTCCGAATCCTTCAGTTCTATCCGTAATCGGATTAAGCAAAGCAGCATCTGATGAAATATAACGTTTATATTATTTCAGATGCTGCAGAGGATATTTTCAGTGTCTATAAATATGACGCAATTAATGATTCAGTACAAAAAGCAGACACATTACTCGAAAATATAGAAGAAAAAATATCCGGTTTATCCGATATGGCAGATCGCGGTCATACGCCACCGGAGCTGGAACGTATCGGTATTTACGAATATCGAGAGATACATTATAAGCCCTACAGAATAATCTATCGGATAATCGAATCAGATGTGTACATTCATTGTGTTTTAGACGGACGCAGAGAATTAGAGGATTTGCTCCAGGAAAGATTGCTGCGCTAATTAGACCCCATTCGAAAAGCTCTATAATCAAAATTTACCGGCACTAATTGACGAGATGTATCCAAAACATTCTGACTAAAGTCGAAATAATTCACCATAGATACTTCAAAATAAAACTTTTCTTTGCGATCTCTGCCTGCCCCGTAGGGAAGTATGACTGTATCGGGGCGTCTCTGCGTTAAATATAAAAACCCTTTTCGAATTAGGTGTAATTATAAAACGACATATAGCGCTAAATTTTGTGAGTTACTTTGTCGGATTAATCACCAAAAATATCCAATTGATTCTTCTTGTTCTCTCTTTTCTTTTCGGCAATCTCTCTGTTAATTTCAGCTCTTCGTTCTTTTCTCTTTTTTATCTTTTCCTCTTCTACTCTTCTCTTTTCATCAAAAAATTCCTGTATTTTTCTGGATTCCTCATCGTCGGCAAATTCAATAATATATTTTTGATTGTCCACCATACTTTTTGGGATAATAAAACCCTCCGGCGTTTGATAAAAAGTGAGAGAATCGGATATTTCTTTACTGCAATAGCCCTCTGCGCCGATGTTCAGCTTACAGGTATTTTCGATTTGAGTTGCTTTAGTGCCGATAGTTGACTTCTTTGTTCCAAAATAATTACAGATTGTATCAACGGTGATATAATTTTCATTTTGCTTGTCAAATAAAAAATTCAGGCGAGCTATAACATAAATAATGGATGCGGCCCAAATTTCTTTTCCCCCTCGAACGATATTTATTATTCTTTTTCTACCGAGTTTCTCACATAACCTAACAGCATACCCTTCCAATTCCGGCGTCAAATGCCCCCCACAAAAAGAACGCATCATTTCATTAATTTTAGCTACTCTTTCGGCTTTGTCATTTTTCTCTTTTGAAAATTTATTCATACTGATTTCAATCACCTTTTACCTAAATTGAGCGATTCTGAACATGACAACTTCGATTCTTTCAGTGACTTACTCCTACCTATTTGGTTTACTGCATGTATTTAATACTCTCTTCACAAACAGGAGTGTTTGTGTTACATAAATTGCTCAAAGTTTTATTTAATCAGAAATATATTTATCAATCTCCTGCATAAATATCCGCTCCGTCCGGGCGCCAACCCATTTCTGCCGGATTATTCCTTTTTGGTCAATCAGAAACGTCGTTGGTACGCCGCGGATTCCGCCGTATTTATTGGTCAGATCCTGCAGGTATTTTTCATCGCCGGTCAAAATCAGATAGTTTATTTTCCATTTCTCTACAAATTGCCGGATCTTATCGGCGCTTCCCGAAGACAGGGCTACACCAATAATCTCCAGACCATCTTTCTGATGCCTGTCATACATCTTAATGAAATCCGGGATTTCGGCTTTACAGGGGCCGCACCAGCTGGCCCAGAAATTCAGCATGATTACTTTACCCTTAAACTGATCCAGAGTGACCTCTTCGCCTATCAGGTTAATCAGCGAAAAACTAGCGGCTTCGGAACCGATCATGCCCGTGGTTTCGGCTTTTTTCTGTCCACAGGCCAGACTCCCGAAAACCATTACAGATAAAGCAACCAATAGTAAAAAATATTTATTCTTCATAGGAATCTCCTTTTTGAGTTTACCGTTATTATTTCGATAAAGTTTTATTCATTTTGACAAGGAACAGTTCCGGTTTCTCAAAACCCGGTATGCGCAGCTCGAAAATTTCATTACCCTTTTTATCGATGAACAGGATACTGGGCACGCCTTTGATATCGAACTGATCTTTCAAACGAATGACTTCCGGGCTGGCCGCTGACGTCAAATCGACTTTCAGTAAATTAAATTGATCACTTAGTTTAATAACGCCAGGGTCAGTGAAAGTTATTTTATCCATTTCCTTACAGGGAATACACCAGTCAGCATAGAAATCGATGATAATTGGTTTGCCGGACTTAATCGCAGTGCTATAAATATCTTCCTGGTACGGTCGCCAGGCCATCTCTTTTGCAGATGTGCTATTGGGTTTCAGAAACCAGGTACCCAGGATAATGGCCGCGATGACGATTATTTTTTTAAATATCAGAAAACCTTT
>JAHJGX010000010.1 GCA_018824205.1 bacterium | reverse complement strand
GGCTCGTGAATTGACAAGGCCGTTTCAAACAGTTTTTTAATCATCATCGCTTTTCCCTTTTTGGGAAAAATCTACGATTATCTATCCTTTTTTAAAATTGTATTCTTCTAATTTACCCACTCAATTTGAGAAGGAACCTGAAACATTAATATCTTTGAATGGATATTGGTATGTATCATCGGGGACTCGTATACAATATGGCAAAATTACTTGGCTAATTATCTTGTTATAAACGTAATTTTTTTTAGATGAAGTTTCCATAAGATTTAAAACCTAACGATGCCAATGTTTCATCATTAACGTTTATTATTCTCAAACAGGATAGGGCGGAGCGTTTGATATTGAATGCTGATAACTCCGCCCTATAGGACGCTTTTTGCCGCAAGTGTCCATGTTTATATAACCCACCGTGAATTCATTCGATATCCTCTACGTTTCCCCGAAGTGCTTTCTTCTGACTACGCTTGGACTTATCTTCCAGACGCTTTATCTGCGAACTTACAGTTGGCTTTGTTGGTTTTCGCTTTTTGGATGTGGTTGATACACTGGTAATCAAGTCAATTAGTCGGCTTAATGCCAACTCTTTATTTTTCTTCTGGCTTCGTTCTTCACTGGCCTTGATAATAAGTACACCATCTTTTGTAATACGGTTATCATTCAAATTCATCAGACGTTGTTTAATCTGTTCCGATAAAGATGAGTTCAGAATGTCAAACCGCAAATGAATAGCCGTAGATACTTTATTGACATTTTGACCGCCGGGTCCCTGGGAGCGGACTGCAATGAGTTCAATTTCAGCAGGAGGGATATTCATTGATTTTCCTGAAAAATCTTCGCCCCACAATCCACACACTGCCATTTCGGATCACGTTCTGAAATAACACAGCCGCCCAGTATAAGTTTTCCTTGGTCTATCTCTCTCTGCATCTTTGGTGACCAGGCTGGCATACCAAAGAGTATTTTGGCGATTTTATCTGAACCACAGTCCGGGCAGGTTTCAGGCTGGTGTTTTGATGTGTGCATTATTGACTAAAGGCCAATTATCATCACTTTAAAAATGTATTTTTAAACAAATCCTATTCATTTAGGAATCTTACTATAGGATTAAAAGCTTCACAAATCCTTGATAATTCACTTAGAAGAGAATCTCCCTGGTCCTTATTTGAAATCTCACAGATTTCTTCTCTATTAAATAATCTTCTGATTGAAAAACAAGGGATATAAAGTTTCTCTACTAGTGTTTCTAAATATTCAAAGCTGCTAATTCCTATTTCGGTATGTTTTATAGAATCTACATCAATTCTGGTTATCAGATTATAATCATACAACATTGCTTGTTTCTGTTTTCTATCTTCAATTTGAACAAAAAGGGGACCAATTATATTGATTTTTCTCAAGTGATCTCTAAACTTCTCTTTATGGTTTTTAATTTTCACTTTGAGTCTATCTGTTGCCGATTTCAGTTCAACATTAATAAACACTTCTAACCCGGTTGATGAAACACCTACTGTCAAATGGGCCTTTTTTCGGTATTCCTTATTTTTAGGGCCAAAACCAATCCAAGAACCTTTACGTTTTTTCTCAAACTTCCCAAGATCAAATCCGTTATAAAAAGGATCTACTTTAAATAATCTGTTCTGCAGCTTCTCTCCGAAGCTTTGCATGTTTACTTTTACCCATTTCCGCAGATCTTCGTCTTCATGGGTAATAAAATAATTAAATATTTCCGCATTAAATCCAGTAAATTCCGTCATATTTATCCACTCCAAATACTGAGTAAATTGTTTTATTAACCAATAATTTCTTCTATTGACATTTGGTAATAGTTCATTGAAAAAGAAATGGATATCAGACCATTTCTTAGCAATAAATAGAGGTTCAAGGGGTAAATTACCTCTCAATATATTTTTATGTTTTTCTAACTGATCGGAATTAAAATCTCCAACTACTTTACTCTCAATCAGAATTACAAAATTATCTCCATAAATCCAAGCATCTGGTACACTATATCCCTTGCTTGGCGTATTTTGAATATCTAATTCAATTTGAGTCTCTATTGGACACAAACCTAATAAGACTTTCTGGGCCTTTCCATAAATTTTTGCTTCACCAATACTCTTTGTTTGTAATAAATATTTAATTTCTCCTTCATTGTGAATTCCTAACCAATCAAGGAATTTATTTGAAACTTCAGAACTGCAATACTCAAGTGTGTTAATTAGTGCTTTAGTTGTATTATTCTCTATCTGACGTTCAAACATGAGATCATCTTGTTTGATACCTCGATAATAATAAAAAATATTATGATGAAAATCAGTCATTACTTCTTTTGGACCCCATTTGTTTTACAGCACTTTAAATATTCCATGATTTATAGCGGTGGTTGTTATCGGATTCTATCTGCCGATATGTTCCCAGAACAGTAGTTTTGATATCATTCATTCAGAAAGCCTTAATAATTCTACTTATCTAAAGATTGAAATTTTACTCTTTAATGTTTTTATGTTTTTCACAGAATGGATCTAAAACCGAGGTATCAGCCTTCTCTCCGCAAAAATGGCAATATTTTCCATTACGATTTTGGCCACTTGATAAGTAGGCTTTATATTCAACGGGCTTTAAGGAATTAAATGGAATCTCAACACCGGTTCTAATACAATAACCCGTTTTTATATTAAAATCTTCTTCAATGGTTTTTTTGATTAAATCTGAATCAAGAATAGTATTCTTAATATAATTAGTACACTCTTTTCGTATGCTATAATAACTGGTATATATGCCACTTTCAAACGAGTTATCAAAAGAACTGGTAATCAGATTCATTGATGTGATTAACACGCTAGATTCGTTCATGTATATTTTTGCGTGAATTTTTGGATGATGATACATCTCACCACCAACTTCAATTAATCTCCTTAGAAATATTAATAAATCAGGGTTCGATAGTTGGCTTGAATGGTGAATCACTGTCACTTTAATACCGCTTTTTGCAGCTTTTAAAATTAATTCGACTAATAAATTACCTGGTGAAATATATGGTGATACAATATATAAATATCTCTTTGATTCAGTTACTATTTCTTCAACATTTGATTTTATTTGCCCGTCAAAGCTTGAATCAAAGCTTGTAAATATTTTAAATATAGCTTCTGCAACTAACAATCCAACAATATATAAGAATGCAAAGAATATTATTGTTGTTATAGGTTCAGCAACCATATTTTTTAAATGTCTAATATGATAGTATTGTGATTCAACCAATCCAGCTAAAAATAATGCTAAAAACGCTGGACTAATAATAATTCTTTTTGCTTTGTCATATTGCGCAGAAAGATATTTTGTAATTGTTTCTTTTAATATTTTCATTTTTAACCTGGTAACTTATCTATTATTCTATTCCTATTTTATCAATCTCTCTCATAATTCTATCAGTCTCTGTCAGTGCAATGATTATCTTCTGATAGTGCTGAATATCATCATAACTTAATTCCCGTCCATGTCGGTCCTTTAACCATTTCTGAGCAGGCTGGTAGCCACCAATATAGAACTCCCATGCCACAAGTGGGATATTATCAAAATACTGTTGGTCATTTATCCAAATGCGACCTGTTTGATTTTCCTGATCAGTAATTTCCCAGTCGTTTTTGTTAAGTTTTCGGGTAATAACATTATCTCCGTCTTGTGGGTAGGTTGTTATGTATTGCTCTACCTTTGGAGATTCCAATAAATGTATCTGGCGAATTTCACCACCAAATTTTACCAATTGCCAGAAGGTGTCAGTGTCTTTGGGATAGGGCACTCTTGGGAAATCTATTTTTAGGAATTCTTTGTATTTTTCCCTGTAAGTTGGCGAATGTAATACGGCATAGATGTAGTCTAAAATATCAATGGGGGCAAAGGTGTTTTCGGTTTCTTCTTTTTCGGGAGTAAAGATTAAACTGAGTTTTTCGGCTATTTGCATTACGATTTCTGCGTTCAGGTTGGGTGTTCTGCTTTGCTTTGTAAATATATCATCGGTTTTGATATCTGGGTAAAGGTAGAGGGGGGAGGAATAACTGCCGTCATAAGGAGTTACTATTTTATGCTGTCCTAATGGTTTTGAAGTAATGAAAATGGAAAAATTCTCTTTCGTTTGTCTTGTGTAGACTATTCCCAAGTTAGGCCAAATTAAATTGTCATTTAGCTGAGGCCGATGATAATCAAAAACATAGCTCCCATACAGCATATATCTGTAATCAAAAGGTCTATAAAGGCAAAGGATAGGATCAGCATTTTTAGGGGTGTTTTTTCTTGCACTACTGAGTTTCCAATCCCTATTATCCTTTAAATTATATTTATGTCCTATATCTGAGTCGGTTATCTCTAAATTTGCAAATTCATGTAATTTATTTCCCGCATCTTCCTTTGAAAATGAGATGGCAAAATGGTCTCTATGAGAATTTGGACCTAACAAACATATTTGTAAAATTTCATTTAATGCAAAACCCATATTATATGTTTTCTCTGCTTCAAAATCCTTTTGCACAAAGAAATAATGTGGTTTCACATTGGGCAATTCCACATAAGGAACTGACTTAATATTATTCTCCCAGAGAAAATTGTATTTTTCTTCACGTTTCCCATAAAGGTCGTAATGAAATACTTTTCCAAGTTCATTGGTTTTCTTTTGCCCTGTCTTTACAAATAAGTTAATAGAGACGCCTTGCTGAATATCAAAAACATTTATATCGGGCGAACCGTCGGGGCAAACCTCTTTCTTTTTACTGTTGCCGTGTAAATCTATAGTATAAATCTTGTCGTAAGTCTTTAACAGGTTCCAGCGCATCCCTCTAAAAGTAGGATTGTCAAGAAAGCCATGTGGATTAATAAATGCTAAAACACCTTCTCCGTTTTTCTCTATATAATATTGACCATAGCGTAAAAATTTCACATAATCATCATTAATCCATTTAGGATTTCGTTCTTTTAATTTTTCTTCACCACCCGGCTCTTTCTTATAATCCTGCATCAGATTCATGATCCAATCGCCTTTGTTAGCACTTTCTCCACTATAAGGCGGATT
>JAHJGX010000009.1 GCA_018824205.1 bacterium | reverse complement strand
CCGCGCCGATGCCCTGGCCGACGCCAAGCGCCAGATCATTGAAACCCTTGGGGGCGTCATTGAGAGTGAATTTATTGACCAGATTATCGAACGATCCGGCGAAGTGACGACCGCTGATGCCTTTACCAGTTCCCGGATCAAGGTGGTTTCCCGCAATATCATCTCCGTAACTCCGGATGACGTATTTGTCGAAGAGTGGAAAATCAAGGACGGTTTCAAGTCCCGGATTGAGTATCAGGTTTTTGTGGCGGTGCCCTTTTCCGAAGAGCGACATAAACAATTTATGACGGAGATGGTCAATGAAACCGTAACACTGGGCGAAAGTCGCTTTAGTGAATCCATGGAGCTTGCCCGGAAAGGGCAGATTACCCTGGCGCTGGACCAGATGAAAACCGTTCAGTCGAATGTCCTGCCCATGACGCGTTTTACCGGGCTGTCACCACAGGAGATGACCCTGTTGAACGGTTTTAAAGAGAAACTGTCAGCGATCATACAACAGATACCGGCCAGTATCCGCATTGAAGGGAGCGGCGCCAACCAGTCGGCCAAATTGGGCTTACCACTGCCCGAACCACTGGTTCTGTCTGTATACTGGATAGATGGAGATCAACGGTTTCCGCTGCCCGATCTGAATGTGGATTTTGAAATGCTGCGGGGCAAAGCCGTTCTGGAGTCTCAGCAGAAAACCGATCAAGCGGGCATCGCAAAATGCAACGTGAAAAAACTGGCATCAGCCGGGAATGTGGATATCCGCGCCACGGTCCATTTTCCGGAAGAGCTGAACATAATGCGAAATCAATTTACCTTTTCCCTGTTGCCGGATAACCGGATCATGGTAAAAATTATCGAAAAGAACCTCGATCAGCCGGTGGAGATTTCCTACCTGGAAAATGCGCTGCTGGAAAAAATGACAGCGGTGGGCTTTACGGTACAGGAGAATAATCCCTTCGATCAGTTGAGCGAAAACGATGTGAATGCTACACCGGAAAAAATTGCTGAGATGGTGGGCGCATCCGGCGCGGACCTGGTTGTTCTGGGGACAATTTCTTCCGGGCAAACCAATAAAATCCAGGACGGGTTTTTCTTTGCCCGGGCCAGGGGTACGCTGAAAGTCTACAACATTCAGCAGAAAACCATTGTTGGAAACTATATGGTCGAGGATAAAAACGCCGGCAATTCCGAAGAAGCCGCCGGAACCCGGGCCATTCAGAAAGTCAGCGATCAATTGATTGAGCAGGCCCTGGCGGAATTGGGATTGTAATCATAAAAGAAATTAACCATGTGGATTTAAAGGGGGTACAGACACATGTGCCCCTTTTCATTTTAGCGTATTTTCATTTAGATTATGCACGCAGAATTATGGAGATTGAGACGATGAAATTGCGAGCAGAAATTATACTGTTTTGTGTTGTTTTTCTGGGACAAAAGGGAGTTGCCCATGTCTAGGCCCGACAGAGAATATATTTATGGCATTAACTCCTGTTTTGAAGTTGTACGGGCCGGGAAACGGACTGTTTTCAATGTTTATCTGAATAAAACGTCTACCCGGAATCCGCGTATCCGAAAATTATCTCAATTTCTCGAGCGGACGAACATACCCCTTCACTGGGTGGACAAGCAACAACTCACCAGTATGGCCGGCTCCCGGGATCATCAGGGCGCGGTTTTGGAAGCGACCCATTATCCCTATCGACGGTCTGACGACCTCTGGGGAGAACCGCCAATACTTCTTTTAGACAATGTTGAAGATCCTCATAATGTGGGCGCTATCCTGAGAAGTGCTGAAATATTTGGATTTACAACAGTCCTGCTGCCTATTCGTGGAGTTCCCGATATTTATCCATCAGTGGTGAAGATCGCCGCCGGTGCAACCGAATTTCTTAACATCGCCAAAGACGCTTCTGCAAATTCCTATATACGGTCAGCAAAATCGGAAGATTATAGCATAATTGTCCTTGATATGAGTGGCACCATAGACATTCGCGACCTCCGCGAAAAACTTCCACCTAAATTCATGGTAATTATAGGTGGAGAAGACCGCTCGGTGGGTCAGTATATTCTCAATAATGCAGACTATGTTACTTCAATTCACCAACATGGTAAAATTAATTCCTTAAACGCATCTGTCGCTGCCGCGATATCGCTTTTCGCCCTTCAAAAAGTCCAATAGTACACCGAATTCGGAACCTTCCTGACAGATTATTCCAGCCGATACCCAGAAAGTAATTTGGCAACAACTTCCTTATCATGCACTTCTTCAAGCACGGGATATTTACTGTTCCGCTTTTTCAACGTTCCGTAAATCTTGCCAGTCTGTTTAAATAATTCCAACAGCGCAAATCCCAGGGTGATCTTGCTTTGCTTGCCGGAAAGATTGGGCGGGATGATAATTGCATTTTCTTCAATTCTATACTCTGAAGGTTGATAATGATATTCTTTTGCTGCTTTCAGAAAGTTGATGATCCGGCAGATGCGGAACAGGGTCATGGCCGTTGTCCGTGAAAATTCAGGACGATCAAAAGGGAAATAACTGGACCGGTAACAGCGCGGCGATTCGGGAATTTTCAATTCTTCTCGCAGTTGGTTAAAAATTTGTGTTCCGGGAACGAGATAAAACAGCGATGGCCCGATCAGCACCGGCAGATCAGCGAGAAAGAGAATGGATTTGAGATTATCGTTTACCGAATCACCGGGAAGGCCGATGATCAGGTAGGCCGTGACCTTCAATCCGATCCGGTGGGCTGCGCTGACAATATCGGTGAATTGCGGAGTATTAAACGGCCGTTTCAGGGCGTCCTGGCGGGTCGGGTCGGGCGTGACCAAGGACAGGTTGATTGCTGAAAAACCGGCCCGCTTCATTTTTTCCAGGACTGTTGCATCGAGATTGCTGGCGGTGATCCCGTTCATGGCCTGGAAGGACAGGTTGTAATTGGAAAACTTCTCAATAATCCTATCCAGCAATTGATTCAGCCAGCGGCTGTTGCCGCCGAAATGATCGTCTTCGAAATCAAAGGACCGGAAGCCCAGCTTAATTTTATCACCCAGCTCCGCTAAAACATTATCAACCGGGCGTAAACGGTATTTCGTCCCGAAAACCTGGTGAATGGAACAAAATTCGCATTGATGCGGACAGCCCCGGCTGGCCATGAGCATGGCGTGGCGTTTTCCATTTAATGTATACTCCGGTGTCCCGGGGAGCTTGTAATCGGGAAAGGGAAGACGGTCAATACTCTTAATAATCTCAACGGGATTTCTATGAATTTCACCATTATTTTGCCAAACTAAATTGGGAACCGAAGCGAAATCAGGCGGCGCTTTTTCCAGTTCGTCCAGCAGCCGGACAACGGCGATTTCACCCTCACCCTGAATAATGAAATCGGTACCGGCGTTAAAGAACTCATCCGCGTGAAACATTGCCCCGGAACCACCGGCGATGATGGTGGCATTTTCATTCTTCCGGCGAATGATTTCGATGACTTCGAGAGCTTCATTTATATAGGTGCTGAAGAGTGCGGAAACCAGGAAAACGTCGATATCGCCAGGGATTAATTTGGCGATGTCTTTGGAGTGCGTTCCAAACCGGGAATAGGATTTGTATAGTGAAAACGGCGAGGCGTCTTCAGAACGATAATAGGCGGAAGCGTCGGCTAACTCTTCCGGGACCGGAGTCTTGTGTGGTTTCGGGTATCGCAGATCGATCAGGCTAATGTTATGTTTGGCTTTCAGGGAGGCGCCAATGGACAGCAGGCCCAGGGGAATGTTGCGGATAGGGGTGGCGTAAAAATCGTCGATAGGCGGCTGAATCAGGCAGACATTAAACATGTCGGAATCTGCAAGATTATGCGGGAACTTGCAAGATTCAATTGCATGGGCAGTTGCATCTTCGATGTATCTTTTTTTGAATAAGGGCTGAGAATAAGTTTAGTCTGTCATTATGAAGGAGCGGTGCGACTGTGATAATCTGGTGTCAACGCTCTGTGTTGACACAGAGGCAAGGTGGTTAAATGTTATTGATATTTTTTAATGATGAGGCAGGCATTGCCGCCGCCGAAACCAAAGGAATTACTCATTGCCCCGTTTAAATCAATGGATTCTGCGCCATCGGTAACATAGTTAAGCGGACAGTCAGGGTCGGCTTCTTTATAATTAATGGTCGGCGGGATTGTACCGCTAAACAGACTCATGACAGTTGCCACAAATTCCACCGATCCGGCAGCTGCCATCAGATGACCGATCATTGATTTTATGGAGCTGACCTTCAGAGTTTTTGCATAATCGCCAAATACTTTTTGAATCGCGGCAGTCTCACATTTGTCATTCAGGACCGTGGATGTGCCATGGGCATTGATGTAGCCAATATCTTCAGCATCCATATCAGCGTCTCGCAGCGCAGTCTGCATCACCCGGATCATGCCGTCACTTTCGGGTTCCGGCGCCGTATAGTGATAGGCGTCGGCAGTATTGCCGTATCCGGCGATTTCAGCATAAATTTTGGTACCCCGATTAAGCGCATGTTTCAGATTTTCCAAAACAACAATCCCGGCGCCCTCTCCCATAACGAAACCATCGCGATTTTTATCAAAAGGTCTGCAGGCATTGTCGGGGTTTTCATTCGGCGTCATAGAGCGTGTGGCACAAAAACATCCATAGGGCAGCGGATTTATACATGCTTCGGAACTTCCGGCGAGCATGATGTCGGCATCGCCTCTCTGAAGAATCCGGAAAGCATCGCCAATGGCGTTTGAGCCCGTGGAACAGGCAACCGAGGGGGCCGAAAGGGGGCCTTTCAAGCCATATTTTATGGACACCATGCACGCAGCCATATTGATAAGCATCCTGGACACAAAAAACGGATTTAAACTTTTTGGTCCATTTTCACGAAGCGCAGAATAGCCTTCTTCAAGGGTCTGTGAGCCCCCGATGCCGGAACCAATGATGACGCCCGCCCGGTTCTTTTCAAATGGGAAAGATTCCAATCCCGCATCTTCAATTGCCATTGCCGACGCCGCGATTCCAAACTGGGTGAATCGATCCATACGACTCGCCGATTTTTTGTCAATCCATTCCCCGATATGAAAATCTTGCACCTCTGCCGCAAGTTTCGACCGAAAATCCGTCACATCAAAATGGGTGACTTTCCCGATTCCATTTCGTCCGGTCGTCAATCCTTCCCAGAAATTCTTAACTCCCACACCAACGGGAGTTACAGCGCCCAACCCCGTGATTACTACGCGATATTCTTTCATCGGAAATTCCTGATCCTATCCTTGCTCATTTCGCTATTTTCCAATTGCAGAGACCCGGGCTAATAAGACGATTTACAATGGTGTCTGTACCATAACAATTTTAATATAATCGCCGGTATTTTAAAAACAACGGAAATGTTCCGGTGTATTTGTGTGGACGATGATGCGGCAATGTTTCTCAGGCTGGTATTCACCATAGTTGAAGCAGGTTATTTTGGGCGAAGCGGGTCGTTTGCCTGTTTTGTAATTATGAAGGAGCGGTGCGACTGTGATAATCCGATCAGGCTTTCGAAAATGGTGAAGGAGAGCAGTTCTCCCGCAGAGCGGGATCGTGATTACAGACCGTCCGGGGGCTTATGTTTATCAGTCCAACTACTAACGGTACAGGAAGTCCGGACTGTACGCGAGGATACGGGGAAAATCGCATAGTAAGCAATAACCATCATTCCGGTCTGTTGATATATCATTTCCGCCGCTTGATTTATCATTTGTACCTGCTGATCTATCACTTCTTTGACTTGATATACCGTTTTCCCCTGTTGATATATCGTTTCCGCCGTTTGATATACCATTTTTCCCTGTTGATATATCATTTCCGTCACTTGATATACCGTTTTTCCCTGTTGATATATCGTTTCCGCCACTTGATATACTATTTTTCCCTGTTGATATATTATTTCTGCTACTGGATATATCATCTTTCCCTGTCGCGGGGTCATTTTCCCTTATGGCGGAATGGTTTTATCCATCTACTGAGTCATTTTTATATCTTTAAGAATTAGTTTCTTTAGATGCTCGGTGCTTTTCATTTCGATAAAAATAATTCGCCTCTATTGACGGTATAACTAATAGATTCACTGTTTCGTAAACTGATAAATACCTTTAACTTCTCTGTTTAAAAAACTACCTTTTGACGATGCATTCATCAGATCGTCGTATATTGCGCGTGGCACATTGTTGTAAATATAATATCCTCCTGATAAGAACTGTATATGTAATTCCTGTGTGTCGACATCATAGCCTATTGCCTCGATATTGGACGAGTCAATAAAGATCATTTCAGGCATCTTTAGTCTCCTTTCTTGAAATATCTGTTTGGTGTCTCCAGTTGTTAAGGGCGGCCTTGTATTGATCACCGTTAGGCCGCTCTTTACGCCAAGCCTCTGGCATTTCGGGATCATCGCCACGCGGACGTTTGCGCGCTTTGAAGAACTGAATACGCGATGGAATCGGCATGGCCTCGCCCATTACTATTCCCTCACCAGTTCGCAATGCCGGTAACATTCCAGATAGGGCTCCCAAGTCATCTGGCATGACACTTTCCACCTTCGTTCGGTCAGCGGAGTTTGTGAGTCGTAAAGCGATCATAGTTCCGCATTGGCTCAAGACCGTACTTTCTATTTCTCCTGGGCGTTGCGTCACAACACAGAGGCCAACCCCATATTTCCGGCCTTCTTTGGCAATCCTTGAAATTGTCCTATGTGCAGAAGAATCTCCACCTTCAGGTAAAAAGATATGGGCTTCCTCTAGAACGATTAACAAAGGTTGGTTACGCCCACTAATCGGCAAATCAAGAGCCCAATAAAGCATATCATATACAATTCTGATCAATGTTCCCACAATAGTGGACAACACCTCTGGAGGCAAACCAGAGACGTCCAGTACGGTGATGGGCTTATCGTGACCAACCCACGATTGTACGAGGTCATGCAAGTCGCCTTGCGTTTTACCCTCTATATTTGGGGAAAGTTTTTCACCAGGCTGAAATAAAAATGCGAAGCGAGAGTCCTGAAGACGACTCCGCATAAGTTGCAATTGCTTGCCGATGTTCCTTTGCCTTGGATGAGCGAACGGCGCTTTACCCCCAGGGTTGGGTGCTGGATATTGGCTCGGCATAAGTTCCTCTGCGTTGCCAACTTTTATCTTATCGCTCGGATCTGTACGTTCTTTGTCCTGAAATGTCTGACGCTCGAAATCGTCCAGATCGAACCAGAGTTTCTTCAGACTAAAGGGGATTGGGGAATCAGCTGTTATCGCTGCATCCGGTGGCTTAATTGCAAGATATGCAACAGCCTCCTTCTTCCGTGTAGTAACTTCATCTCTAACTGCAGTTTCAGCCCCAGGCTGCATTTGTCCTAATGCGATTGCCTGGAGTTCATCAAAGGGCAAGGCCCAAAAAGGAATATATAGCGGTTGTTCTCCCTTGGTCTCATCCGGTTTAAGTCTAAAGACGTGCCCATATTGTCCAACGGCGGAACCATATTCGCCATGTGGATCAATAACAAGAACGCGCGCCGCCGAGAAGCCCTGAGTTGCAATTGCCTCAAGCAGAACCGCCAGGAGATTAGACTTGCCCGATCCAGTAGATCCGACCACCGCAGAATGCCTTGTTACCAATCGGCCCAGATCTAGTTTTCCCGAGATACCAGATGAAGCAGCAATGTGGCCGATGGTTATGGACCGTTCTTCTTTTGTAGATCCGTAAATCACGCGCATGTCTTGTGGCGATACGAGATGGACTTCGTCCTCTATGGTTGGGTACTGGCTAACACCTCTCTCAAAGATACCGCCAATAGACTCACCGAATAGAGTCGCAGAAAGCCACCGATGTCCAGGTGGACTAGTTATTTCCTTACTTTGGGGTGCGGCGGCGGCCCCCACAAGAGTGCAGACGGCATAGAGTTGTGTGTAACCGAGAGGAATACGGAGGAATGCCCCGACCTGCCCCATCCTATATGAGCGGCCATCAATCATCATGAAGGTTGGTACGTCGTCCCGAAGACGAATCGTGACCACGCCTCCCTTTACGGAATCCACATGGCCAATCAATGTTGGCGTTCTTTGCTTCATTGAATATCAAGCCCCATTGAGTTGATGAAACGACAGAACCAATTGAAGTCCCCTATGCGCATCCTTCCCATCAAGTCGGTTGATGCGGCGGCGGGAGAGCCTTTGTCTTCCGGTAGGGCATTACTGTCGAAAGCTATATCCATAAACGAACATGTCTTGTTGTCGACTGGCTGACTCAATTGCCAAAGCCCCCATATTCCTGAAATTACACCCCCATTTGGTCCGATTATAGTCAGATTTGAGCGTCGAACAGCAGCTTCGACAAGAACGTCGTCCTCTTTTAAGTCCGAAAATTGAAGGGCAATGATGTTTGCGGTGCTCCGGTTGTCCAGTGCGCTATACAAAATTGCGTTTATGTGTTCGTCACCAAAACTATATCCGCACGTGATCAGAAGCGCGTGTTCTAAGTTGAGCATCCTCGAGAGCCTGTCAATATAGCCTACATACGGTTGCTTGCGCGACTCGTCATACTTTCGGTGCGAGGGTAGAATCAGTTCGCCGCTTTCATTAGGAACACTTCTGATAATCCACTTTCCTCTTGATCTATTTTCCAAAACCCAATTTACTGAGCCGTGCAATTTCCACAAGCGAATCCAATTTGCCTTCGGTAATAGATCTTCGTCATCAAGACATTCGGGATAGAAGAATGGGTGGTGAGTCCCGACAAAACCATCAAAAACTGGGACGCGTGCTGTCTCGAAGGCCACTTCGAATAATAGATCATAGTTCGTTGTAAAAACTTCAATCGGTCCGGTTCTATTTACTTTTTTTACCCATGAAGCAAATTCGTTATGAGGGATGCGCTCTGGGATTTCAGGGGAAACAGTATTAGCTATGGTAGCGCATATCTTTTTCTCAAGAGAAATAAGCTTCGCACGATCAAGCCCCACTAAGGTCTCTCCTTCGCCAATCGCATCGATTTTTGTTCGAACTTTGGATAATATATCTTCAACATTGACACGATGCCCATTCTTTTTACATTGACCTACCAGCATATCCCAAGCTTTTACATAATCCTCTCCCAAATCGCTGGAAGATTTACGACAGATTTCGGTCAAGCCGTCAATTCCTGGAATTAGCGGTTTGTGTCTGGGCTTTTCTCCTGTAGGGGGAGCAAGTGCGATATTGACCGCACTTGAAGTTCCTGCCCCGAAGAGGAAAGAAAGGCGTCGGTCGTGCATTGCTAAATGATTCCGTAGATCCTCTGTCACTTGCCTTGGATCATGAGTACTCATACCGTCTTCTCCATAATATCGTCGTGATTTCTACCCAATATAAGCTCATGCTATTCCTTTTCCACTAAATCAAGGTCACTATCTATATTGAATTGTCGGGTGTTTCGGATACCAGTCATATTCATTACCATATAATCCCAATGCCCTAACTGATCCACAAAAACCGGCTTGAATACTATTCTATCCATATCTGTTTATAAATTTAATCGCCATCATTTTAAAAACAACAAAAATGTGCCGGTGTGTTTGTGCGACCGATGAGGATGGTGCGTTTGTTACAGGTTGTTTTCTATTTGAACTGTGTACATTAAAATTTCAATTTCCTTAAATGTCTCATTGTTTTTCTTAGCGCCCGGTCAAAGTTTGGCAAGAAGAATGTTATGTGTTGTAGTATGTTTGTCAGGTTTAACCTGACAATAGCGATATAAACAATAACAAATCAGAAAATACAGGCGGAATTTAACCTAATACCAATGTTATACGTTGACCCAGTGCAGGTAATTTGCGATGAAAGCCCAAGCATAGAGACGAGAGGAAAAATGTCAATCAAAAATGTTCCACTTTCGATTAAAGAAAGTGCCGGAACCGCCGATAATAATAGTGGCCCTTTGACATTTATTTCCCCGACAAAGGGAGTGATCTCAATAATTTCACAGAGGGAACCAGCAAGAGCCAAATGTTACATTAACAACCTTGACAATCCTGAGCAAAGGGTGTAATTTTAGGCGCTTTTTAAGAATAGGACGTAATAGTGAAGAACGAACAAAACTCGAATTGTAAACCGGCGTCCTACCTTACGGATGGTATAGATTCCCGGGCGGCTGTTGCCCGGAAACCTCTTTACAGAGATTTAAATATCATCAAAGACAGTAGTCGTTGGACTATAGGGATTTCTCACGTTTAGACAGACACTTTGATAAAGGAGAGTTTGCATGGAGTCAAAACTCGAACATTTAATTGAAAAGATAAAAACCGACGGGATCGCAGAGGCCCAAAAGTCCGCCGCAGAAATTGCTAAAGTTGCCAAAAAAGAAGCCGACGGCATTATTAAAAAAGCCAAAGCCGACGCGGAGCAGATCATTACCGACGCCGGCAAAGAGGCCGACAAGCTGAAAGCCAATGCCGAATCCGCCCTGAAACAGGCGTCCCGTGACACCGTTCTGGTGACCAAAGAAAAACTGCTGAAACTCTTTGATGCAGCCTTTAAAAAAGAACTGGGTTCTACGCTGTCACCGGAATTCGTCAAAGAGTTGATCGTGAAAATCGTGGACAGCTGGGGCAGGGACAAGAACCTGGAAGTATTGGTTTCCGACAAAGACCTGAAACAGCTGCAGGATTTGGTCTTTGCACAGGGTCGCGCCGGCTTGAAGGATACGGTTACGATCAAGGTGGACAAGGGGATTTCCAAGGGCTTTCGCGTTGGCCTGAAAGACAACGACGTCTATTACGATTTCACCGACGAGAGTATCGCGGAATTCCTGGGTGAGTTCCTGAATCCCGGCATTAGAGAGATATTAGACAGGGCCTGATGGATAAATACATCTACTTCGCCGCTCAACTGCCGTTGCTGGTTTTTGATAAAGAACCGGCGCTCGGTATCGAAAAATTTCTCGAAGAAGGGCGGAAGTGGCTGAGCGATAGCGATTATACGTTACTTAGCGAAGTATCCATCAATGCCAGCGATCCTGCAAAATCCGATCCTGCGGTTCTGCGGGGATATAAATTGTATGAATTTATGCTGCGCAATGAACTGAAGCATTACCGTCAATCCCTGAAAGCGCGGCAGGAACACAAACCGGGCCTATTTTCCCCGATGGTGCTGAAAGAGGGCAACCCGCTGGATGTGGAGAAGAAACTTCTGCAATTGCGCTGGCAGCTGATCGGTGAACTGGAATTCGGGCATTATTCGGACATTGAATTTTTTATTTTATACTATCTCAAGCTGCAGATTTTGAAACGCTTGCAGCAGTTTGACAAGGAACAGGGCAAAGAAAAATTTTTAACCTATACAGAATTGGCTTATGAACAAGACTAAAGGTACAATTAGCGGTATTAACGGAAACATGATTTCTGTGGAATTTGACGGCAATATTATCCAGAATGAGGTTGGCTACGCGATTACCGGCGACGATCGCCTGAAATCCGAAGTGGTCAAGATTCAGGGCAATGTTGCCTATATGCAGGTGTTTGAAATCACCAAGGGCCTGAGAGTGGGCGATGCGGTGGAGTTCTCCGGCGAGATGCTTTCCGTACAATTAGGCCCCGGTATTCTGGGCATGGTCTATGACGGTTTACAAAATCCCTTGAATGAATTGGCCGAGCTGCACGGGTTTTTCCTGAAGCGCGGGGTGATCCTGGATGCTCTGGATTTCAAGGCGGAATGGGAATTTACGCCGGTAGCGAAGAAGAGTGATTCGGTTCACGCCGCAAGTGTTCTCGGGCATGTCCCGGAAGGCATTTTCGAGCATAAAATCTTTGTGCCCTTTAACCTGCAGGGTGATTTTAAAGTCACGTCCATTGTGAAAAAGGGTCAATATAAAGTGAGCGACACGATCGCGACTATCGAAAATGATAAGGGCGACAAGCACGATCTGACCATGTTTTTCGAATGGCCGGTGAAGATTCCGATCGAGTTTTACCGGGATAAGCTGGTTCCCAAGGAACCACTGATGACGCAAACCCGGATTATCGATACGTTTTTCCCGGTTGCCAAAGGTGGTACCTATTGTATTCCGGGGCCTTTCGGCGCCGGGAAAACCGTGCTTCAGCAGGTAACCAGCCGTTTTGCCGAAGCCGACATTGTGATCATCGCTGCCTGCGGTGAACGGGCCGGAGAAGTGGTGGAGACCCTGCGGGAATTTCCCGAAATTACCGATCCCCGGACCGGAAAATCCCTGATGGAGCGGACAATTATCATTTGTAATACCAGCTCCATGCCGGTGGCTGCCCGGGAAGCCTCGGTGTACACGGCCGCGACGCTGGGTGAATATTACCGGCAGATGGGATTGAATGTATTGCTGTTAGCGGATTCCACTTCCCGCTGGGCCCAGGCGATGCGCGAATTGTCCGGCCGCCTGGAAGAGATTCCCGGCGAAGAGGCCTTTCCGGCATATCTCGAATCCCGGATTGCCCAGTTTTACGAACGGGCCGGTTTGGTGGAATTTGAAGACGGGACGTTTGGCAGCCTGACCATTGGTGGAACGGTAAGTCCCGCCGGTGGAAATTTCGAAGAACCGGTGACGCAATCGACGTTGAAAGTAGTCGGCGCGTTTCACGGACTTTCCCGTGAGCGTTCAAATGCCCGCCGTTACCCGGCGATCGATCCGCTGGACAGCTGGTCGAAATACGTTAGTTTCATTGATAATAAGCCGATTCAATATGCCCGTGAAATTCTTCGCAAGGGCAACGATGTTCACCAGATGATGCTGGTAGTTGGCGAAGAGGGCACGTCGATTGAGGACTTTACGATTTATCTGAAATCTGAATTTCTGGATAATGTCTATCTCCAGCAGAACTCCTTTGATTCGGTGGATGGCGCCACATCACCGGAGCGTCAGAAATACGTGTTCAATTTTGTTTATAATGTCCTGACGAAACAGTTCAACCTGAAGGAAAAAGACGAAGCCCGGAATTTCTTTAATAAATTACGGCAGCTGTTCATCGATTGGAATTACATCGATATGAAGGACGGCGAATTCAAAAAGCAGGAAGCAAAGATAACCCAATTGATTGAGGAAAACTCAGACAATGCAGAAGGTGTATAATAAAATATTAAGTGTGACCGGGAATGTTATCACGGTCAAAGCGGAAGGCATTGCCAACGAAGAGCTGGCGGAGATCAGTACTTCCCGCGGTAAATCACTGGCCCAGGTGATCAAACTGGACCATGATATCGTGTCGCTGCAGGTCTTTGCCGGCAGCCAGGGAATTGCCACCAATGACGAGATTCGTTTTTTAGGGCATCCTATGCGGGTCACCTTTTCCGATGACATGCTCGGTCGGATTTTCAACGGCAGCGGCGTACCCCGGGACAAAGGCCCGGCGCTGGCGGAAAACCTGATTGAAATCGCCGGTCCGTCGGTCAACCCGGCAAAACGCATTATTCCGCGTAACATGATCCGGACGAATATTCCCATGATCGATTTGTTCAATTCCCTGGTGGTTTCCCAGAAGTTGCCGATTTTCTCGGTTTCCGGTGAACCCTATAACGAATTGCTGGCGCGGATTGCGCTGCAAGCGGAAGTGGACATGATCGTGCTGGGGGGGATCGGTCTGAAATACGACCAGTATATGTATTTCAAGAATACCATTGAAGAGGGCGGCGCTATGAGCCGTTCGATTTTTTTTATTCATACCGCATCTGATCCGATTGTGGAAGGGTTGATGGTCCCCGACCTATGTCTGGCAGTAGCGGAGAAATTTGCCCTGAATGGCAAGAATGTGCTGGTGCTGCTGACCGATATGACCAACTTCGCCGACGCTCTGAAAGAGATTGCCATTACCATGGAACAGGTTCCCTCAAACCGTGGTTATCCCGGTGACCTCTATTCCCAGCTGGCGTCCCGCTATGAAAAGGCGGTGGACTTTGACGATGCCGGTTCGGTGACAGTGTTGGCTGCGACGACCATGCCCGGTGATGATGTGACCCATCCCGTGCCCGATAATACCGGCTATATTACGGAAGGACAGTTTTACCTGCGCAACGGCCGGATTGAGCCTTTTGGTTCACTGAGCCGTCTGAAACAGCAGGTCAATGATAAAACCCGTGACGATCACCGGGCCATTATGGACGGATTGATCCAGCTGTATGCGCAATACAATGAGACCGAAGAAAAACGGGCAATGGGTTTCCGGATGAGCGAGTGGGACAAGAAATTGCTGAAATACGGCAAACTCTTCGAAGCCAACATGATGGACCTTTCGGTGAACATTTCCCTGGAAAACGCCCTGGATAAGGGCTGGGAAATCCTGGCCGAATGTTTTACCCCCGAAGAGACCCGGATGAAAACCGACCTGATCACGAAATTCTGGCCCGAGGAAGCGAAGTAATGGCGAAGATTCGTTTAACTAAAAACGAATTGAAAAAGCAGAAGGAAGCGCTCAAGCGCTTTACCCGCTATCTGCCGACGCTGGAGTTGAAAAAGACCCAGTTGGTGGCGGAGATTCGGCTGATTTCCCAGCAGGTCGATAAAATAATTGATGAGATCAACCGCTTTGAGAAAGAGATTTTCCACTGGGTGGATGTTTTCGGCGAAGACATTGATATCAGCGTGTGGTTCTCTGTGGAAGAGCTTGTGACCAACAGTGGAAACATTGCCGGGATTGATATCGAAATATTTGAAAACGTCATATTCAAAGACGAAGAATACGATCTCTTCGAAACCCCGTTGTGGGTGGACAAGGGCATTGAGGCCTGTAAAGAAAAGATTCGTCAGCAGCTGAAGATTAAGACCCTGGAAAAGCAGATGGCCGTTTTGCAGGAAGAGCTTCGGATTACGGTGCAGCGAATAAATTTGTTTGATAAAGTAAAGATACCGGAAGCCAGAGAGAATATCCGGGTGATTCAGATTTACCTCGGCGATGAACGGACGTCGGAAGTGGTCCGCGGGAAAATTTCCAAGGCCAAGATACAGAAGAAAAAGGAGCTGGCAGCGGCATGATCGTTCCGATGCAAAAAGTGACCCTGTTTATCAGCGCCCGGCATCAGGATGGGGCGTTGAAAGAACTGCGTAAATTGGGCGTGGTTCATGTCCAGCATGTCAAAGCGCCGGTATCGGAGGATATTTCTCAATTGGAAATGGCGCTCAGCGATGTCGAGAAATGCCTGTTGATTTTAAATAAAGACGGACAATCTGTTACTGATATAAATAGTGCTGGTGTGAATACCAAAGAAATTGTATCAGAAGTCCTGGCCCTGTCGGTCGAAAAACAGCAGATGGCCGGGCAGATTGACGAAAAGGAAAGCCTTGCTGATTGGTTTGAAGCCTGGGGTAAAGTATCTGTAGCGGACATTGAAGCACTACAGGAAAAGGGCATATTTATCCGGCTCTATAATATTGAAAAGAATTTGCTGAAAGCCTTGCCCGAAGGCTCTTTCGCGGAAATCATTTATGAAGAAAAAAACCAGGCAAGAATCGCACTGATATCGGAATCCGCCGAAGCGCGTCTGGATGTAAAAGAAGATTTTCTTCCACAGAAAGATTATAATACCGCTACAAAGGATCTGGCGACGCTAATGGCCCGGTCGGAAGACATTGAACTTCGGTTAAAAGAATTGACTGAGGCAATAAATACAATTTTAGCATATAAAGAAAACCTTGAAAAACGACTGGAGTTCGCACGGGTGAAGTCCGGGATGCAGGATGTGGATGAAATCGTCTACCTGCAGGGCTATTGCCCGGAGGAAAAGGCTGCAAATTTGCTCAAGGCTTCTGAGAATGAGAGTTGGGGTATTCTTAGCGAGGAACCGGGAGCAACCGACAATCCACCGACACTGGTCAAACCCAGCTGGTGGGCGCGGATCATTCAACCGGTGTTCAGTTTTCTGGGCACAGTACCGGGATACCGGGAGTACGATATCAGCCAGTATTTCCTGGTTTTCTTTGCGCTGTTTGTTGCCATGATTATCGGCGATGCCGGTTATGGTGTGATTTTCCTGTTGATCAGTATCTTTGCCCATTATAAATCCGTGAAAAGCGGTCAGTCTCTGCCGCTGGCGATCAAGCTTTTTTATGTATTGAGCCTGACGACAATTGCCTGGGGGACAATCACCGGCAACTGGTTTGGTTCCGTGCAGATCGCGGCGCTGCCCTTTTTCAAAGCATTGACGATGCCGCAATTAGCCACTTTCAAGGAGCTTTTCCCGGATTTGGATATCAACCCGCAGCAGAATGTCATGTTTATCTGCTTTGTGATTGCGATCGTTCATCTGGGGCTGGCACACATTCTGAACTTTGTTAAACATTTTCCTAAATTGAAATGTATTGCCAACCTGGGTTGGTTCTCTCTGATTTTCGGACTGTTTTTTCTTGTTTTGAATCTGGTACTGGGTATGGAAATGCCTGTCTTTGCCGTTCCGACGGCAGGCGCCGGGTTGATCATGGTCGTTTTGTTTATGAACCAGGAAAAGGGGACTAATTTCTTTAAAGGTGTGGTATTAGGACTGGGGGGCGCATTCAACACCTTCTTAAACGCGATCAGTTCATTTTCCAATATCATTTCCTATATCCGTCTCTTTGCCGTTGGGCTGGCGTCGGTGGCGATTGCTACCAGTTTTAACGGGATCGCAGCGCCGATGATGAAAGGTGCCGGGATTCCGGCGGCGATTCTGATATTGATTATCGGACATGGATTGAATATCGTGATGGGATTATTGTCAGTCATTGTCCATGGTATCCGCCTTAATGTACTGGAATTCTCCGGTCAGCTGGGCATGGAATGGGCTGGCTATGAATATAAACCGTTCAAAGAAAATGATAAAAGTATAACAGAAAGGGAAATACAATGAATATTGGATTGATAGGACCTGCTGCGGCATTAGGTTTGGCAGCTATTGGCTCTGTATTAGGTACCGGTATTGCCTCACAAGCTGCCGTAGGTAGCTGGAAAAAATGTTTTGCCAACAACAAACCGGCGCCCTTCATGTTGGTGGCCTTTTCCGGTGCGCCGCTTACACAGACAATCTACGGATTTCTCCTGATGCAGTTTATTAATGCAAGCGCAAAGGATCCGTTGACTCTCCTGACTGCCGGTCTATTCGGTGGTTTGGCTATTGGCCTCTCTGCTCTTTTTCAGGGAAAGGTGGCAGCTCGCGCCGCCGATGCGCTGGCCGAGACCGGTATGGGTACCGCTAATTACTGGATGGTCATCGGTATTGTGGAAACCGTTGCACTGTTTGTGATGGTTTTTCTACTCTTGATATTGTAGAGATTCAGCGTAAATATTTCTTTGAACAGCCGTCCGGTTGGGCGGCTGTTTTTATTTTGTTTCGACACGGAGTTTTTGTGTAGTTGTACAGCATGCCGTACTTCAACTTCTTTCTGTCTCGATTCTTGCATCTTGAATCTCAAATCTCCCGGACTATTTTCCTTAGTGACAATAAAGCCGGATATGGCTATATTAAGTATAAATTGATACCCGAGATGAATTGTTGACCATTTTCTCCCAAATATTTACTAATCCTAATGCTGATCCGGGGAATTCGGTGTATGATATGTGGTTTAAAAATCTAAAATCCAAACCTCATAACAGTTATATATGGAAAATATGAAACGTATTTTTTCTTGTTTACTGGTTATTGTTCTTGTCAATGTTGGGTTTGCCCAAATCCAGCCGGAAGAGGTGTTATTCATTCCCTGGAATACCGATTCCATGGGAAATGTCGGTTATTCGCTAGACCCGGAAGGGCGGGTCGGACCGCAGAATTTCCAGGTGAACGGCGAAAAGGTTTATCTGCTGGATCAGCAGAACCGGGCGATAAATGTTTATGCATCTGATCACCTGATTGACCAATTACCGGTAATGCAAATGACCCGGGACTTCATTATTCAATTGGCGGATGAGTACATCTGCCTGGCGGATAACGGGATAGTAGTGTATCAAAACCGAATGCCGGTGGAGCAGATATACCAGGCGAAACCGTTGCCAACAATCCGGAAGATATCTTCAGGAAAAGGCGAGATCATCGCCGTCAATCATGACGGAACGGTCTCGAAAATGGTTAATCGGCGTTTGGCAAAATCCGAGCTTCAGGGAACACCGGTTAATGAAAACCGCTACAATCTGAAGAAAATTTCACGGTCACAGGCAGAGATCGCCGTCTATGATGAACAGGGAAAGCAATCCAGCCGGATCAATCTGCCGATTGATAAAAACAACCTGGGCTCTTTTGAACTGATTGGTGTGGATCAATCGGGTCGTTTGTTTCTGGATGTGGATTTGATTGTTCAGGATATTCCGCTGAAAGTCCTGCGGGAAATCTGGATAGTGAATAAAAATGGTGAACAATCAGGAAAAATCTCTGTTCCGACCCATTACTACGCCATGATGTGGAACGACGTGCGGCTTGCCGAAGATGGAATCCTGTATCATATGCTTTCAGCGGAAGATGGAATTCATATTATCAAATGGGATTTGTCGCAAGCGACGACAGATTTCTTTGAAGGTGTCTATCCCGAAAAATACCGGAAATACCTGCATTATAACGATGCGGTTCTGCCCGAATCATTAGAAAAAAAAAGTCCGCTCAGTAAACCGACCGCAACCGTAACCCGCGCCGAAGCCCTGGCCATCGGAGATACTTATGTTGTTCATATGTGGACAGCAACGTCAGCAAACATTACCGGCGGTTTGATTACTGATCCTAATGGAGCTCAACTCAGAACACCCTCGTGGGTGCATGTAGGAACTAACTATAAAGTGCCCTATAAGTGGGGCGGCTTCAATACGTTACCGGGATTTGATCAGGGTTTGCTGGAGGGAAAATCTGCCGGAGATAATGCCACGACTGACGTTAGCAGCTATGCTGTTGGTGTGGATTGTTCCGGTTTTGTGTCACGCTGCTGGAAATTATCATCCCATTACAGTACCCGGATGATGGACGATTATATTGCCCAGGCCTATTCCTCCTGGGATGATTTAAAGCCCGGCGATGTGATTCATAAAGAGGGTCATGTTCGTTTGGCGGTAGATAATAATCCGAACGGAACGATTCTGGCGGTAGAAGCAGCCGGGAGCAGTACAGATTGGCGGGTTGATTATCGGACCTATACCTACTCCGGATTAAGTGAATACACACCTCGCTATTACATCAATATGACCGGCCCCAGCTTTCCCATAGCTCAGCCGGTTCTGCTTTCCACTACAAATGATTCTATAACACACATCAACTGGAGCCTGAGTTTAACTGATAATATTAATGGTATTCAAATCCAGTATTCTGGTGATGGTATCAGCTGGGAATCGCTACTCGGTGATTCATTGATTTCTACTGCCGTCACTGAATTCAGTCGGGAATGGACCGACGGCCCGACCTTCATTCGCCTCAAGTCCATCAATAATGAAGATGGCATTGTCGAAAGCTTACCGTCGGATACGTATGGATATTATTCACCGCCGGCCTGTGCCGGTAAAGTGCTGATTGTTGACGGTTTTGACCGGGGTAGCGGCAGTTGGGGAATGCCCTAT
>JAHJGX010000104.1 GCA_018824205.1 bacterium | reverse complement strand
TAACCTGATGCATATCAGCCACGAAGCCGGTATTCTGGAAGACCCCGAGTTCCGGCCCTATGAAGACATTTTCAGCAAAACCGTTCACCCGAAATTTGCACCCGACGAAGAGACTATTCTGGAAATCGAATTCAAGGACGGGTTTCCAATCCGGGTCGCGAATCAGACCGAAAGTGTGGAGAAAACGGATTCACTGGAGCTGTTCATGTATCTCAATGAGATCGGCAGTAAAAATGGTGTCGGCCGGGTAGATATGGTGGAAAACCGTTTTGTCGGAATTAAATCCCGGGGAATTTATGAATCGCCGGGGGCCACGATTCTCTGGGCGGCCCATCGTGATCTGGAAGGCATTGCCATGGATAAAGAGGTCATGCATATCCGGGACATGCTGACGCCGAAATTTTCAGAACTGATCTACAATGGTTTCTGGTTCTCGCCGGAAATGGATTTTCTGATGAATGCATTCGAAAAAAGCCAGGAAAAGATCGACGGCACTGTATACCTGTCAATTTACAAAGGGAATGTCAATATAATCGGGCGGAAGTCGCCGATATCGCTCTATGATCAGGAATTATCCAGCATGGATGTGGAGGGCGGATATAATGCCGTGGATTGTAAGGGATTTATCAAGATTAATGCGATTCGTCTCAAAGCCCATCACATTGTTCTGAAAAACAAAATGCCCTATAAATGGCGGAAAAAGGAGGAAAGTCATGAAGCTGTGGCAGAAGACTAAACTGCTTGATAGAGAAATCGAAAAGTTTACCGTTGGGCGGGATTATATCCTTGATAAAGAACTGGTCTATTTCGATTGTATTGCATCAAAAGCGCATGCCCGCATGTTGGGAAAGATCGGCATCCTGACCGACAAGGAGGTGAAAGAACTTCTGCAGGGTCTGGATAAAATTATCGAACTGGACAGGAAGGGCAAATTCAAAATTGCTCTTGAAGATGAAGACTGTCATACAGCGATTGAGAATTATTTAATAGAACATGTCGGTGACGCCGGAAAAAAAATCCATACCGGCCGCAGCCGGAATGATCAGGTGCTTACTGCGGTGCGTCTCTATTGTAAAGCGAAACTGGGTCACTGTCTGGATGCGATCGAGCTAACGATAAGTCACATTGATGATTTTATCAAAACCTTTGGCGAAATCCCGATGCCGGGCTATACCCATACCCGTAAGGCGATGCCCTCCAGTGTGGGAATGTGGGCCGGAGCGTTTAAAGACGCATTCACCGATGATCTTGACTTGTTGAAAGCAGCCGTGCAGCTGGTGGATCAGAATCCGCTCGGAACCGGCGCCGGCTATGGTATTCCTCTGCCGCTGGACCGACAAATGACTACTGATGAGTTGGGATTTGCAAAAATCCAGGAGAATCCCATTTATGCTCAAAACAGCCGTGGCAAATTTGAGTCGTTTATCCTGACAGTCTTGGGCCAGGTGATGCTGGACATCAATAAACTGGCCAGTGATCTGGTTTTATTTACATTGCCCTCCCTGGCTTATTTCATTCTGCCGGAAGAGTTTCTGACCGGGTCTTCAATTATGCCGCAGAAAAAGAATCCCGATGTACTGGAATTGCTGCGCGGTAAATATCATGAAATTTTTGCCTATGAAATTCAAATGAAAAATACATCCGTTAACCTGATTTCCGGCTATCATCGGGATATCCAGCTGACCAAAGAGGCCGTCATCCGCGGGTTTTCAACAGTACTGGATTCTATTCACGTTACCGGACTGATATTTCAAAACCTGAAGGTTATCGAAGAGAATTGTGAAGTCGCCATGACCGATGAACTCTATGCCGCTGAAAAAGCCTATCAGCTGGTTCAGCAGGGAATCCCATTCCGCGATGCTTACCGGGAAATCGGCAAACAGTATGAATCATCGAAAGTACTTTACTATGAATAAAATCAGAGTTTCGGTTGTAGGCGCCTCCGGTTATACAGGGCTGGAACTGGTCAAGATATTGCTGAGACATCCTCATGTGGAAATTACGAATCTAGCGGTTCGTTCGGATATTGGAACGTCATTTTCCGAACTGTTTCCGGCCCTGAAAGGACGCTGCGATCTGAAATGCTCAGCAATCGATGTTTCAAAAATTGCCGATGAAAGCGATGTCATTTTCTTCGGTTTACCCCACAAAACCAGCATGGACATCATTCCGAAATTTCTGGATTTTAGCAAAAATATCATCGATCT
>JAHJGX010000103.1 GCA_018824205.1 bacterium | reverse complement strand
TTGATTATTTCAACTGGGGTTTACCCCGTGAAATTCGTGGACCGCTTTCTCAATTCTTTCATTTTTAGCGGTGTGACAAATTATCCTGGTCGATACGTCTGTCTGGATTGATTATTTCAACGGGGTTTACCCCGTTAAATCTTTCTGCTATTCAACTGGGGTGTACCCCGTGAAATTTCCTCTTATTTCAATTGGAGTAATTCGTGAAATTCGTGGACCACTTTCTCAATTCTTTCATTTTTAGCGGTGTGACAAATGATCCTGGTCGATACGTCTGTCTGGATTGATTATTTCAACGGGGCGCCATCCGTTGCAACCGATATTCTGGACACATTTCTCGGAAAAGAATCCATTATCATGGGTGATATCATCTATACGGAAGTCCTTCAGGGATTTAAAAAGGATAGAGATTTTCAAACCGCCCGTGATCTACTGGATCAGTTTCCTTTTTGTGAAATGATTGGTAAAACAATTGCTCTACAAAGCGCCGTAAATTATCGGATTCTTCGAAAACAGGGTATCAGCATTCGTAAGACAGTTGACGTCATTATTGCCACTTTTTGCATGGTGCGTGGCTTTCGTCTCCTGCACTCTGATCGTGATTTTGATCCGATTGAAAAGAATCTCGGTTTGGTTTGTGTCCATTGAAATATTTCAGTGTCGGGGAAGCGGAGCGTAGCGGAGTCCTGTTTATAAATCCGGCGAAGACGTATTGAAAATCAGGCGAAGACTGACTTCAGCGGGGAATCTTGTCAGACCAAAGCATTTATTTTACCAGATTCTTCACCCTGATAAATCAGGATTCAAGAATGACACGTTTTTTCCTAATCTGTCATTCTGAGCGTTAGCGAAGAATCTTGTTAGACCAACGCTTTTCCAACCAGATTCTTCGGGGCTCAACCATTTTCTCAAGGTTTTACTGTTACTCGATTTGCCCCTCATCTCGAAGAGACTCCCCTGGAGGAATGACACGTTGTTTCTAACCATTCCACCCTAACATGTCATCCCGACCGAAGTGGAGGGATCGCTTCAGACAAGATCATTCACTCCGGCCTATAGCGATCTCTCGACTTGCTTCGCTTCGCTCGAGATGACAGCGTGGGGTTATCATCCCGACCGCACCCCAGCATGTCATCCCGAAATTCCGAGTATTCGGAATGAGGGATCGGGTCAGTGATTAACGACAACTACTTTTTACTGCTGCTGCCGACAATTATTTTTCCCTGGTTGACTCATGTGTGCCTATTCTTTTTCCAAATATTCAAATCATTTGGATAAGTGTATAAATGCCCTGGACAATTTCCCAAGCAGTTTAACCGTTTGACAAAATCGTTTGTTAAAATGTCCGAACGACCCGGACAAATGTTTTTGCTTATGGCAAAATGTTCAAATGACCCGGACAACTGTCTAAATGGTTTTACCACTTATCAAAGTGGTTTGGAAAAGTGTACGGATGATTTTTCCTTTTGGAAAAACGACTTGATCATTTATCTAAACGATGTGTTTATTTTGTCCTGAAATGAGATGAGAACCGGATAAATAATTTTTGGCGGGATAAAGTATCAATGAAAAAATATTTAAAATATTTTAAAGTTTTTTGAACATTTTAATAAATAATTCGTATATTTAAATAGTTATAAGAAAAAGCCCTTCGAAAAGGGCTCTTTCGTGGAAAGTGGAACAGGAACTGAAGTTATGGTGTGGTAGCCGCTTCGGTTCCTGTTTCGGTTTCAGTGACGACGCTCTTCCTGGACTTCAGCGTATCCAGGCCGAATTCGACAATACGGGCGTCATGCTTTCCGAAGAAAGCGTAGATGGCGTCTCGCATTCGCCGCGCGGTAAAATTGGCACGGTCCCGGGTCTCATAAAGAGTCTGGGTGGCCGATTCCGCTTTTCCTGCGGCGTTGATCTGGAGTTGCAGTTTCGCTTCGAGGTCGGTCAACACCGATTCCATTTCCGTTTTTGTTGGACTGGCGGGTACAAAGGACTCTGTGTACTCATTCAGTCCATGGAGCATTTGCCGGATTTGTGCCGTAAGCAGCGCCGGCCTGGTTGAAATTTTAGAGGACATAATATGCCTCCTTTCGTGTTTAATGACAGACTGCCACTCAATTCTGACATTGTTTTTCGGTTTTCAAATAATGGCTGTCAACAAAAGTGGCAATGACAGCCTGTGATAAAATATCACATTCAAATATAAAAGAAAAGTTTAATATATACAAGCCTTATCATGCAATAACCACACAAAGTGAATTTAACGGATATAAATACTGCAAATAACTCTTGACATACTTAAAGTAATTGTTTATATTCTGGCGTTAAGTTTTCTTAAATAAAGTTAGTTTGATATGAGAAAATGCTCAGAAAATTACTAATGGAAACTGTTTACCAAAGGCGTCCCTGTGGGAAAAACAGTTCACTTTTTACAAAATCTGGGTGTAACCCCCGAATTTCCCATCAGGGACTTTCCGAAGGAACTCCTTTGGACTCCCTTGGAGAATTCGGGGGATATCTAAAACTATCCCAACTTTTAGAACCCCCGATTTATCGGGGCTGGCTGTTTCAACGGTTTTTGTTGATCCTGTAAACGTTTTTTGTTTACATCAAACTCACGTTAAATAGTAATATGTGGAATAATTCACGATACAGAGAAATCATTTTTGGGGTGGGCATTCCCCGGTTTAAGTGATCAAAAAGAGGGAGGACAGGTTCGGCCCGGACACGCCGCAGCCTGTTAAGTATTTATGCTGGAAATTCATCATGTTTTACGTGATCTTCGTGAGAAGAACGGGCTGACTCAGTCCGAGTTGGCTGAAGCAATGGAGATATCCCGGGATACTGTAGCCCGGGTAGAAACGGCGGCACAGAAGTTGACTGTAGACTATTTGATGACATTTGCCGGGATAGTCAATATGCATCCGGTGGATATATTTCGCCGCATGGAGAGTAACGAACCGGCGTTTGTCTACCTGCTGCGAGCCCACGGTAGTGATCAGTTTTCGGATAGTATTCGTGATAAGTATGAAGACTGGTATAATCGGATGGAAGCCCTTATCGAGGAGACCCATCTGTCCCGTTTAAAGGAGATTCCATCGAAGGATTATGAAATTTTTGAATCCGATAATCCGGCGGAACAGGGAACCAGGACAGCCCAGTGGTTGCGCAAAAAATGGAAAATGGGCAACGAGCCGATTGCCGATCCTGTTCAGTTAATTGAATCACTGGGCTATTATATAACCGGGATGGATTTGGGTGAAAATGATATCTTTGCGATCACCGGGCGTAAGGGTGAGAACGGCCGTCCGGGAATAATAGTGAATACTAATCCGGCGATTACTGTTGAACGTCAACACTATTCCATTATTCATGAACTGGCCCATATTGTGGAACACGGCGAATATTTTGAAGAGCAGCCCGATTACAGTGGTATTGGACCCAATAAAGATGACCGGGAAAAATTTGCCGATGCCTTTGCGGCTGAGTTTTTGGTACCGTTGGAAGAGGTGCTTGCCCGCTACCGACAGTTGCCGGCTAATCTGGATATTGAACGAAAAGTGATTATCCTGAAGAGCTATTTCAAAGTCAGTTACCAGGTGATTATGATTCGCCTTATACATTCCGATGTCCTGAATATGGACGAGCGTAGTTGCTGGAAATATTACGGTTATTTAAAGCGGAAATACGGGAGACATGAACCTATGCCGATCCGTCATCGGCCGGAATTTATGCAGGAGCAAGAATTAAAGGAATTATCAGAAATGTCAACCGATGATTTTATGGAAGAACATATTTTCCCCAGAAAAGAGGGGTTGCGAATTACATTAGCCTAATGTGTGTCCATTGCATCGCATACATCATCCAAACCTCACCCTATTATGTCATGGAGTTTACCCCGTTGAATCTTTCTGCTATTCAGCCGGGTTTACCCCGACTTGTCGGGGACCGCTTCCTTTACTGTCATCCTGAGGAGCGAGTTCCTCGAGCGACGTGAGGATCGCTTCAGACAAGATCATTCCCATCATTATCATCCCAACCGTCCCCATTTGCCTGTCCGGCGTAACGACTTGTCCGGCGTAACGACTTGTCCGGCGTAACGACTTGTCCGGCGTAACGACTTGTCCGGCGTAACGAAGTGGAGAC
>JAHJGX010000102.1 GCA_018824205.1 bacterium | reverse complement strand
CTTTCTGGAAGGTATGAATAACAAGATCAAGGTCATTAAAAGAGTTGCCTTTGGCTTTAGGGATAGTGAATATTTTTTCTTAAAGATAAGGGCGTCTTTTGCTTAGCTCCATACTAATGTCGGAAGAACCATTTGAATAAACTTCTGAAATCAAAACACTAAGGACGAATCCACAATTTATGAAAAATCCAGCTGCACATATCCTATTGGTTGAAGATGAAGAAATCTTAGCTGACGGAATTATTTTTAACTTAAAGAAAAACGGCTACACCGTGGATTGGGTCAAAGACGGAAAGTCGGCCCTGGAAACATTTTCAGCGACTAAACATGATCTGATTCTGCTCGATATTATGATTCCTTACATCGACGGCTTCAAAGTTGCCCGCCGGATTCGGGAAACATCCCCCACAATGCCAATCCTGATGCTCACCGCCCGGACGGCCGTGAAAGACCGCGTCAAAGGTCTGGAAGTCGGAGCAGACGATTACCTCACCAAGCCCTTTCATTTGGCAGAACTGCTGGCCAGGATCCGTGCCATGCTTCGCCGCAGTGAATGGTACCGGACTACGTTACAACCAAACGATATATTCCGGTTTGGAAATAATGAAATCAATTTCAATGATTATTCATGCCGTGCCGGCAAAAATACCTTCCATCTGACCCAGAAGGAGGCCATGCTGATGAAATACCTGATCGAGCACAAAGACCAGATTGTATCGCGGCATGACCTACTGGAACATGTCTGGAATATCACCGCCGACATCGAGACCCGGACTGTGGATATATTCATAGCGCGCTTACGGAAATATTTTGAGCCCGAACCCAAAAAACCGGTCTATATCAAAAGTATCCGCAGCGCCGGCTATATGTTTTCCGATATTCAATCCAATTGGTCGGAACCGTGTCACCATTTATTGAGTAGTAAACCGAAATGAATAAGGTGCCTTCAAATGTCTGCCATAATAATCCTTCAAATCCGTACCGAGCTCAACCACGTATTCCGTTTTATTCTGTAAATCAGCAGTAACGTTCAAGTAAAAATAGTTATATCCATCTCTGTAATAGGTCCATATTTCATAGACGGCTTCCGGAAAAACCGACAATGCGTCCGCAATTGTACTTTCATCAACGATATTGTTAAACCTGACCATGATGTCAGGTAAAACGCTAATAAAATATTGATCATTCCGTGGGGATGTGGAAGTGATTGCAATTGGAAGGGTCACAAACGTAAAGGTTGAATCCCGTCCAAGTGCGGTGCCACCGGATTCCGTAATCTCACTACTTATAAATACCGTATAGGTCGTATCAGTCATCCAGGATATTGCCGGGTATATTCTGATGTACGTACTACTGTTTGTTCCACGGCTTGATGAATTATCATTATCCCGATAAGTTGCTGTTGGCGGATTAATGGTTATTTTATCAAAATTATCTGTGGGAACTTCAGTATTGAATGTAATTCTTAATTCCGAATTTGATTCACCATTCCAGGTGATACCGGTAATTTTAAACTCTTCTAATGTAAATGAACCGCTATAGGAAAATTCAAGTTTTTTTCCGTATGCTGTCACCGCAGTAGTATCGATCGTGTATGTATATTCGGTTCCCGGTTTAAAGTCGCCATGAACAGAGTATGAGTAGCGGCTGTAACCCGATGAATACGAAGGGTATGTAAAATTGATATTGTTTAATTCAGGAGTAATACTAAACGCCTCTTCCACGGCCTCGGGCAACATATATTCACTAAAGTACAAGCGAATATAGGCATTGTAGGCACTGACATCTCGAGCACCGTTATATGGATATATATCCATTAGCGGACTCGGAAACAGCGATAGCTCAATAATTCCGACATCATAGCCTTCACTATCGGAGACACGGATACCGGACAACTCAACCGATCCATAATGATCCGCTTTGGCAACGAGCCGATAGGTCCCGGGGGATACTTTTTCAAATTCAAAGAAACCATCGGCATCGGTTGTCGTCTGATCAATCAGACTTCCCTGGTACAGTTCCACTGTCGATGTTTCATCAACAGGAACGACAATTCCCGTAATCCGGCCGGGCTCTTTATTGATAATCACATTGATCTCCGGCTGACAGGAAATCAGGAATAAAACAGCGATGAAAACTGATAACTTTTTCATTGGTAATTCCTCCATATTTATGATTCTTTTCCAGACAAATATTTTGCACAACTATCATTGCGAAACTATTGCTGATGGTCAGACATCCATTGAAACCAACAATTTACAGGTCAATTGAATATAATCACCCTGATAACATTATTCAAGGATTTAATTCATTGCCTGTTGCGGCGCACGGCTGTGCGTTTCTATGGTTTTGGGTTTGGGTTAAACGG
Organism: bacterium; assembly: GCA_018824205.1. GTDB lineage: Bacteria > Fidelibacterota > UBA2242 > UBA2242 > UBA2242 > B118-G9. Next base: position 6,293 of record JAHJGX010000102.1, on the reverse strand, counting down.
ATCAGAAATCAAAGGGCTTGCCAGTATATCAAATCAATCGTTATATTCCAAAAAAATGGAATTAATGATGATGAAAAACGGGACCGCTGAGACGCCGCCTGACCCCGGCGCTTGTTTTGTCCATCGGCGCACTCTCTGTCATCACGGCTTCCAATGCCGATAAGGTAAAAGTCTACTTTGAGTCAATATCTATCTGCTGAATCTTTAAACTGGATAAAATAATCCGGGTTAAACCATAGGAATTTTAAAAAAACCGGCTATGCAAGTAAGAAAATGTCTGGATTTAAAACTCCTAATCGGGTATGTTTTAGAGGTGCCAATTATTGCACTTAGTACCTGAATCCAGAATTTTTTGAATTATATAAGGAGAAAGAAAGTATGAAATTAACAATTAAACAAAAAACCGTCGGATTTTTTGTCGTACTGCTTCTCGCTATTTTATTTGTGATGGTGATTGTTATCGTTATTCAGAAAGCCGTTGTGGGGCAAAAGGTCCGGGTGGAGCTGGACCGTCTGGGCCGGGAGAATATCGGCCAGATCGCCATCGATGTATATAATTTGTGCAAAATCTCGAATGACCTGTTACAGCAAAAGGTCAACGGCGATCTGAATGTTGCCCGGTACGTGCTGGACCGTTATGGCACCGTTAAACTAATGCAAGAAACGGTGGCCTGGACGGTTATCAATCAATATACAAAGGAACAGCGGGACGTACGGCTACCCAAAATGTCTTTCGGCGGAAAATGGTTGGGACAAAACAGGGACCTGGCCGTTCCGACCCCGATTGTTGACGATGTCAAGAAACTGGTCGGCGGAACCTGTACGATTTTTCAGCGCATGAATACCGACGGAGATATGCTGCGCATCGCCACTAATGTCGAAGAAATCGATTCGACCCGTGCGGTCAGCACCTATATTCCGGCGATGAATCCGGACAGAGAACCCAATCCGGTAATATCGGCCATCATGAAAGGTGAAACCTATCGCGGCCGCGCCTATGTCGTGAATGACTGGTATCTTACAGCCTACGAACCCATTCTGGACGAAAGCGGAAATATTATCGGGGTGCTCTATGTCGGAGTAAGGCAGGAATCGGTCGAGAGTTTGCGCCAGGGTATTATGGATATTACGGTGGGCACCGACGGGTATGTGTTTGTATTGGGGGGCAAAGGCGATCAAAAAGGCCGCTACCTCATTTCCGAGGGTGGTTTACGGGACGGTGAAGATATCTGGGAAGCCCGGGACGCCAATGGCCGCTTCTTTGTCATGTCCATTATTAATAAAGCGTTGATGTTAACAGACAACGCGCTGGATTACGAAAGATACCCATGGGAATATCCCGGTGAAACCGAAGCCCGAATGAAGATCTCTGCGATCACCTATTTTGCTCCCTGGGATTGGGTGATCGGGGCCGGTGTATACGAGGACTACTATTATCAAGCTCAGTATAGGACCGATGCGGCCCTGCAGCGAATGCAGAGATGGCTGCTGATAAGCGCTATCATTGTCTTTATCGCCAGCGCGGTCATTATGTATGGGATGATTAATAAAATCTCAAAGCCTATCGAGCAATCTGATAATTCCAGCGGCTTTTCTGAGACCAAATAACTGTATCACGAAAACCGGCACACGCGCAGAGCCCATTATTAACAGCACCGCAACACAAGCGTAATAAGACAGATAATCCAGGCAGATGATATGGAACTAATCGGTAAAACAAGTATTCACCCGGTTGTATTTTACTCCGGTAAGATTTCAGGCTATACCACATGGGTCCTTTTGTTATTATCATGGCTGAATGTATTCAGCGTCGCCGGTCATTCGGCACTATTCCTGAAATACGGCTCCTGTGGCCTGTTTCTGATCGGCCTGTTGTTCACGGTGATGAGCCTGATCAATCTGGGAAAATCGACGACCCTTGGACTGCCTTCAAAAGACACCGTATTTAAAACCAGCGGCATCTATCGTTTCAGCCGAAACCCGATGTATATCGGTTTTAATTGTTTTACCCTTGCTTCGATGCTGTATACATTGAATATTGCCGTAATCCTATTGGGCGTTTACAGCATTGTGATATATCATTTGATTATCCTGGGTGAAGAAGCGTTCCTGGAGCAACGCTTCCATCAGGCCTATACTGACTATAAACGACTCGTCAAACGGTATTTGTAATCCAAACGAAAAATATAAGTATCTGTCTCGGAGAGAGACAATCCTGTCTAAAAGACTCGCGCGCCTGTCCCAGAGAGAGGCGATCCTGACAAAAAGAGTGATGCGCCTATCTCAGAGAGAGGAAATCCTATAAAATAGAGTCACGGACCTATCTTGGAGAGAGGCGATCCTGTCAAATAGAGTGGCGCGCCTATCCCGGAGAGAGGTAATCCTATTAAAAAGCCTCGCGCTTGCAGCTCTGAACTCCGCAATCGGAGTAAAAAGGTTCGTGCCTGAAGCTCTGAGCTCCGGCGTCGAAGCAAAAAGGTCCAGAAGCGAGACAAATGGAATATCTCTTGACAGTCGGAAATTTGATAATTATATTCTGAGCAACATGGCACATTTTATTATCAAGTGTAACCGTTTTTCGTAACGTTTTTAGGGAATGAAAATTATTCAAAACAAAAGAGACAATTCATTGAAGCCATTATTAGAACAATACCTTAAAAATCTATTATCAACTTCCAATCGTGGTGATGCTCGGGAGGAGACTTATTACGAGCATCTTAAAGCATTAGTTGTGCATTATGCAGATTTACAGAGTCTAAAAAACGTTGATGTTACTATTCTGCCAAAACAAACCGAAGCCGGTAATCCCGACTTTCGCATCTGGGACGGTAAGAACCACATCACCGGCTACATTGAAGCCAAAGACCCATCCGTAAGCAATCTCGATCATATTGAAGATACGGAACAATTAAAACGCTATCGCTCTACCTTCCCGAATGTCATATTGACCAATTTCTACGAATTCCGGCTCTACCGCGACGGGAAGAGTATTGCACAGGTCATGATCGGTCGCCCGGTTATTGCACAGAAATTGAAAACCCCACCGCCTGTCGAACACATCGATCAATTCAAAGAACTCTTCGATCTTTTCTTTTCTTTCTCGTTGCCAAAAGTTCATACAGCAAAAACTCTGGCGATTGAATTAGCCAAACGTACCCGATTCCTACGGGATGAAGTCATTACCGTGGAAATGGCGGAAAATGGCAGTAAGGGTCACAATCAGATTGTCGGTTTTTACGAAGCCTTTAAAACTTACCTGATAGGAACATTGAACGAGAAGCAGTTCGCCGATCTCTATGCTCAGACTATTACTTATGGACTATTCGCTGCCCGAACCAGAGCAGATGGAGAATTTAACCGCCGGGTTGCTTTTGATTATATTCCACATACTATCGGAATTTTGCGGGATGTGTTCCGATTTATCTCTCTCGAAGAACCGCCTAAATCCTTAAAAATCATCGTTGAAGATATTGCCGAAATATTGAATGTCGCCGATGTCAATAAGATCCTGCATGAATATCATATAACCGGCAAGGGCAAAGACCCGATCATTCATTTTTATGAAACCTTTCTAACAACCTATGATCCACAAGTCCGGGAACGCCGGGGCGTCTATTATACACCGGAGCCAGTGGTCAGATATATTGTCCGGGCCATTCATTCGATCCTGAAATCCCATTTCGGTTTGGCAGACGGACTTGCCAGCGAAGAAGTAAAACTGCTCGATCCGGCAGCCGGAACACTCACATTTCCTGCCGAGGCTATTCGTCTGGCGGTTCAGGAACATATAGAAAAATACGGCGAAGGTGATCTGCACCAGTGGATCAAGAAAACCATCCTGCAAAATTATTACGCCTTTGAATTGATGATGGCGCCTTATGCTATCGGACATTTGAAGATGGGTTTCATCTTTGAGGAAATCGGCTATAAAATGGCCGATGATGAACGCTTTAAACTTTATCTCACGAATACTCTGGAAATGGAGGATATTAAACAGGTAAATATACCGGTTTTTAGATCACTCACTGCGGAAAGTCATCTTGCAGGAGAAGTCAAAAAAGACAAACCAATTCTAATTATTTTAGGAAATCCTCCATATTCTGGTAATTCTGCCAATGTCAGTGGAGAGAGGATTTATTTTAATAAAGGGGAGAAATTTAAATCGAGATATGTATTACAAGAGGTAGATGATGATAATTTTATTATTGATCCAATCTTAAAAATAGCCAAGAAAAACATTCACACTATACAAAAAACCTGGATTGGCGAACAGATAGAATATTATAAAATCGTTGATGGAAATTGGCTCAACGAAAAAAATCCTAAAATGTTACAGGACGATTACGTGAAATTCTTACGTTTTGCTCAATGGAAAATTAAAGCTTCAGGCTATGGTATTGTTGGTATGATTACAAACCACGGTTTTCTTGATAATCCAACTTTTCGTGGAATGCGTCAGAGTCTTATCAACACATTCGATGAAATATATATTCTCGATTTACATGGTAATAGTATAAAGAAAGAAACAACACCTGATGGTAGTAAAGATGAAAATGTTTTTGATATTCGTCAGGGGGTATCTATATCTCTTTTTATTAAAAATAGAGAGATTAATAAAAGAAAAGTATATCATAAAGATTTATACGGAACTCGAGATTTCAAATATTCATGGCTTGAATCAAATCTATTTAATAAGAATGATTATATTGAATTAAATCCTAAATCACCCTGGTATTTTTTCATTCCAAGACATACTGAAAAAATTAATCATTATCTCAATTGGAAATGTATTACTGATATATTTTTAATTAACAATTCCGGTATTAAAACGCATCGTGATAACCTCGTAATTGATTTTGATGAGAATCCCCTGAAAAATAGAATCATACAGTTTAGAAATTCGACTTTACCCGATGATATATTGTTAGAATCGTATAATTTAAAAAATACCACAAGCTGGAATATCAGTACAGCCCGCCAAAAACTATCATCAGATGATAATTGGGATTGTTATTTTGAAGATATTGTTTATCGTCCATTTGATGTTCGAAAAATATATTATTCTGATACTATGATTGATAGATCCAGAAAAGAAATTGTGTTAAATCTTCTAAAAGAGAATTTATCAATTTGTTTTGTACGACAATTTTCAGGGAATGTGCCTTATTCTCACTTTCTAATAACCAATAATATGGTTGATAACAGGACCTTTTTCAGTAGTAAAGGTACAATTCAACAAGCACCTTTATACATTTATCCAGAAGAGAAAAAGAAATCCCCCGGAGGCGGTGGTTTTACTACCATGATACTTTTTGAACCGAAAGAGAGATACGGTCGAAAGCCCAATATCGCCCCATTTATTTTTGAAAAATTGGAATCTATATACAAGAAAAGGCCAGATCCGGAAGAGATTCTTTATTATATCTACGGTGTATTTTACAGCAATATCTATCGTGAGACTTACGCCGAGTTTTTAAAGATTGACTTTCCCCGTGTGCCGTTCACGGCGGATTACACACTATTCAAGACAATCAGTAAACTTGGCAATACTCTGGCTGATTTGCATTTACTGAAAAGTTCGCTGCTTGATATCCCAATTGCTCGATACCAGGGCAGCAGCGATAACAGCCGGGTTGAAAAGATCACTTACAATGAAGATGAGCAGCGGATTTATATCAATCAGGATAAGTATTTTGAAGGTATTAAGCCGCAAGTCTGGCAGTATCATATCGGCGGTTATCAGGTATTACATAAATATCTTAAAGATCGTAAAGGTCGTATCATGGACGATGCCCCGCGCTATTGCCGGATTGTGACTGCCTTGAGTAAAACAATTGAAATTCAAGAAGAAATAGATAAAGCCTATTCGGAAGTTGAAAAAAATCTTATCAATTTCTAAGGCTATCATTCAATAATGACCCACGAATACCCTGCACAATTCGCCCGCTTTTATGATGTGATCTATCACCACGCCCGCGACGGCGTGGACAATGAATTTTACCTGGATAAAATCCGGCAAACCAACGGCAAAGTGCTGGAAATCGGCGTCGGCACCGGCCGGTTTTTCATGGACGCCCTGGCATTGGGCGCCGACATCACCGGCATCGACATCAGCCCGACAATGCTCAATGTTCTGAAAACCAAACTGAGCCCGGAGCAGCATCAGCGGATCAGCCGGCAGAGCATCGTCGATTTTCATTTTGATGAGCGCTTTGACCTGATCATCGCTCCTTTCCGGGTCTTCATGCACTTGCTGGAAAAAGAGGAGCAAATTGCCGCATTGAATAATGTCT
>JAHJGX010000101.1 GCA_018824205.1 bacterium | reverse complement strand
TTGAATAAGTGCACTTATCTTATTGTATATTATGATTTAATCACTATCTTTTTTACTCTACAACTGTCGAACATCGGTTAAAATCTCCATAAGTTTAATTGTCAAACTATGGGAATATTAAGAATAACTGTAAGTATATAAAAACTAACTAATTACTTACAAAATGTTAGTGTTACTATTTTATGTTATTATTTATTTTATGGCAGGTGTTCTACCCTTACGTGTATTATAAAATCCCATACCATTAATATTAAATATTTCGCTGGGATTATATTTATGAAAATTATCTTTTATCCGTCGAATTTGCACATAGGGCATTTCCCCAAATTCTTTAATAAACTGTTCTTTCCAGTATTCAGGTGAATGTTCAGTGTCTTTTCTTGCTTTTTTAATAAGTGTATGAGCATTTTCAGTAATAGTCACATTGTGAATAGTGGTTTCTTGCTCTTGCTTCGCTTCGGGTCGACCTGTGACCTGTCCGGGTTCGCCGGTCTGGTCTGCTTCGGGTTGACCTTTAACCTGTGATGGGTCAGGCTTAAGGCTTTCAATTAAAATTTGTCTGATTTCAAGAAGATCGTCTGTAATATTGTTAAAAATATCAATTAACTCCCGAGGTATTAATCCCGATTTATTGATTTTAAGAAAAAACTTATTAAGCAATTCTATTGCTTTTAAATCGTCAAGTATATGAAAGAACCGGGATGTGCTGTTTTGGCGGTCATTTTTAGTGTAATTTGCTATTTCCTCTACTAAATATGGAAGTACTTTGCTCTCAGATTTACCGAAAGTGTTTGAATAGTACTGATTTTCTAAAAAATTTCTTTCTTCTTCAGTACCTTTGTAATTTTTTATAGTAGTTGTCATTTCCTGAGAAATAACGATTTCATCTTCATTTATTTGAAAACTATATCCATACAGTTCAACGTTTCTTAGTCTTGAATTTTGTGCTTTTTCACACATTCTTTCTCGCCAAGGTTTTTCCTCATTTATTTCATTATCCATGATAAGCCTCTTTTATTCATTTTATTTATAAATCAGATTAAATAACCTATTTGCTAATTCTTTATCAAGGTTTTTTAGAATTTTATACTCCTCGATTGCAGAATCTCTATCTCCAATCATCAAATAAGTCACACTAAGATATAAGTGCGAATTCGTATGGTTAGGATTGATACGTATAGCCTGTTTGTAGGATTCTATTGCTTCATTATTACGTCCAAGCTTGCAATAAACATTACCAAGATTATTATAAGCATCTGAATACTCAGGATTAAATTCTATCGCTTTTTTATAACACAAAATCGCATCAGAGTAATTTCCCTGTTCAAAATAGACATTACCAAGATTATAATAAGCAGCTGAAAACTCAGGATTTAATTCTACCGCTTTTTTATAGCACCAAATTGCATCAGGGTAATTGTCCTGATTACTATAAACAAAACCAAGACCAAAATAAGCATCTGAATACTCAGGATTAAATTCTATCGCTTTTTTATAACACAAAATCGCATCGGGGTAATTGTCCTGAGTACTATAGACAAGACCAAGACCATAATAAGCATCTGAATACTCAGGATTAAATTCTATCGCTTTTTTATAACACAAAATCGCATCGGGGTAATTACCCGATAATTTATATGTTTCACCGAGTAATGAGTAAGTCTCTGGTAATTCAGGGTTTAATCCTAACGCTGTCTTGTAACTTTTGATTGCATCAAAGTAATTTCCCTGAAAAGTATAATTTATTCCAATTAATAAATGGTAGTTTAATCTATTAGGATTTAATTCAACTGCCTTCTTTAAACTATTAATTGCATCAGATAAATTTCTCTGAAAACCATAAACAACACCAAGATTGAAATAAGCCTCTGAATAATTGGGATTTAATTCTATCGCCCTCAAATAAAATGATTTTGCTTTGTCATATTCTTCTTTTAAATATACTTCATGGCCTTTATTTAACCAGTCTGTGGCATCCAATTGGTCAATATTTTTTTTATACGCATTTTGCAATGCAATTTGTTCTTTTTCATTATTAACCGATTCCAGTTCTTGTTTCAATCGCTGAATTTCTTTACGAGCGTCATCAGCCATTTGCCTCGTCTTTTCCAGTTCTTCGGTTTTTTCTTTATCTTGAAGGATTGAATCCAGTTGCTTTTTCATTTCATCAGGATCAATTGTGATTTTCGCTTTCAGCCAGTATTCGACGCCGTTCCATGTTTCTTCAATGATTTCAGTTTGGGTGATTCCGGCAGTGATAGAGATTAACCTCTTTTCAGTAAATTCACCGGATTCGATTTTATCACCAATCTGTTTTTCCCATTCACTATCTTCAAATTCACTTTTTATGAAGACAGCGACCTCTTCGAGAAGCAGTCTTTTCACCTCTTCGAGAGCATTTACCCTGGCTGTCACTTTGCTATCGTAGTCGCTTGCCTGATAGCTGTACTCACGAATGAAAGTTTTTGTTTTTGCAAAGATAGACATTGACGAAAGGAGCAGCAGAATAAAAAATATTTTCTTCAATATGAAATCCTCATTGATTCGCAGTAAATTCCGATAATTATTTTACCATGCGTGTGTGGTTCCCCAACTGATTCTATCAACTGAAAATTCAAGTAACGAATCCTTTTTCCGTCGATAATGAAACATTTTTTGATATTCTCAAAATAATTCATTTTCTCAAAAATAAGCTGATAGAAATTAGTTAACTTAAATGAATAAAGCATAATTTTTTGTTATCATAAACCAGGGAAATTTCTTCTGTTATGTGTAAGAATGGGTATAAATGTATATCAACGGGGGTGCTCCCAATGGTTCGGGGGGTGCTTGTATGGAGGGGAATTCTAAATTTATTCAAGGTCATATCTAAATTTTTACCAATTATTTAAGAAGACCATCATCATTTCTTTTTTTCCAAATGTTCCATGCTCGTCTTGCAAAAATGAAAAAAGCACCAAGAATAAAAGCGGCAATTACTTTAGCCCAATTAATTTCCATTGATAATCTTTCTGTTATTAATTAAAAAGTTTAGCCGGGACACTTCCCACTATAGCATCCCGGCCTTTATTGCCCCACCGTAAAGATTTATGTTCACTTTTACGTTGATAAATCCAGTGACATCCAATCATAAGCGAAATCTTTCCGGTTTTAGGATTCATAAATTTGCCAGTATTAACACAATAATAAACCATTCTGATATTAGTTGCAATGGTTTTCTTGTCTGCTCTGTTAGTGAAAAATCCTCTTGAAAATAGTCTGACATAGTGTCAAAAAACGTCCGTATCCGATTAAAATTATTGGGTCTCGTATCCCGTCTGTGTTTTTTTCCGTCGATAGAATAAAATTGTATCCTTACTTTCACACCGATAGCAGGAGTTCCCCGCCTGAATCAAGTACCGGTAAGGCAGGCCTGCCCGACTGCTGACGCAGTCATGCAGGCGGGGATTCTTTACCCGACTAACTTCGATAGGTGGGCCCTATGCGCTACAAAAGAATACAACATATTGAAACGTGTCAAAGATAGTAGGCTTTGCGTAGGAATGTTTTACAAATTTAACGTGTTGCGTTATTTTTCAAACGCGGTCTTGACGCGAGTATAAAACGACAACTCCGGATCGACGACCTTTTGGTCTGCTTCACCGATTTCCAGAAGAGCATGCAGCAGTTTGGCTTTCAAATCATCATCGAGTTGTTTGGCGATTTCGATGGATTCAACGCCTCGCTCAAATGCTTTAGTCGTACCTAATTCGTGGATGATGTCCAGAACATGTTTGATTTCATCTTTATCAAAGCCATATCGATGAATTAACTCAAACAACTTCTTAATTTCACGGTCATCGACGTCCCTGTCGGCAGAGACCATATTGAAGCATAAATAGATAAATGCCTCTCTTGGGGTAATCTCAAGTTTTGTCATTGATTTTCATCCTTTCGCATGATCTGTTTATTATCAAGTATTAACGATGTTTTTCCGGCTTTTTGCCGGATTGAATTTATAATTGGTAAAACTTTTGGATGGAGAATTAGTTTCCGCTCTATTTTTCGCTTTCCGGGAAAATTGATTAGGGTTATGCCGATAAATATTGTTAAAAGGCCCTGTCCGGGAATGAACAGCATGATGAAGCCGGCGATAAGGAAGATGACACCCAGAAGATTCTTCAGCAACAGCAAAGCGATTCGCAAAAGCGGATGACGACGTTCACGTATAGGTGTTCGTTCGGGTTTAATGAAATAATCAGCAGACATACGGATAAGAATCAACGGAATCAGTAATATAGTACCGAAAAAGGTAAGTGTTGACAGGGACGTCAGCCAGATAAGAATCAAGCGGTTTTCATGGATGAGGTCTGTAATCATAAGTGCTGTAATATAGTTTAAATATTTTTTTAAATAAAAATGTTAAATGAAAAAATGCCGGACAATCAGTGAAATAACAAAATCCCAATTAAAACCGAATCCTAAAAATTTGTAAATAATCCTGTAATGTTTTAAACAACTTCTATTATATTACAATCCAATCATTAGAGGAAGTCACAATGAAGAACAATAATTTAGTAATTTACCGCTACCGCTGGGTAGTCCTCACGGTTTTCTCGATTATAAATGCAATAATCCAGCTGCAATGGTTGACTTTTGCTCCAATAGCGAGAGAAGCCAGACTATTTTATGGAGTATCGGCATTAAATATTGATCTTCTTTCAATGATTTTTATGGGCGTATTTCTGATTGTCTGTGTGCCGGCGTCATTCATTATCGATACTTATGGCATTCGCATCGGAGTGGGCATTGGCGCTGCACTAACCGGGATTTTCGGACTATTCAAAGGGGTTTTTGCATCCAGCTATTCCATGGTGGTACTGGCCCAGATCGGACTTGCAGTTGGGCAACCTTTCATCATTAACGCTGCAACAAAAGTCGCCGGTCAGTGGTTTCCAATCAAGGAAAGAGCAACGGCTGTAGGGATTGCGACATTGGCACAGTTTGTCGGAATTATTGCTGCTATGATTTTCACCCCAATGCTGATTACTGAAACGATTGATGGGAAATATGAATTGTCCCGTATGTTAATGATTTACGGGATCATTTCGTTTATTGGGGCGATTTTATTTCTAACGTTGAGCAGGGAAAAACCCGCTACGCCACCAGGTATTGAAAGGTATAACGAACGGATATTAGTAAGAGATGGTCTGAGGCATATAATCAGGCAGAGGGATATGCAAATTGTATTAATAATGTTTTTTATAGGTCTTGGAATGTTTAATGCTATCAGCACCTGTATTGATCAAATTTGTGAGATAAAAGGCTTAACTGTTGCACAGACCGGGCTCATTGGCGGAATGATGATAATTGCTGGAATTATTGGGGCGATTATTCTTCCAATTCTATCGGATATGTTCCGTAAAAGAAAAGCATTTATTATTATCGGTATGGTTTTTATGACTCCCGGGCTCATCGGGTTAACCTTTTTTACCGAATATCATCTTTTACTCATATCATCTTTTGTACTTGGTTTTTTTCTTTTAGGCGCCGGTGCGCCAATTAGTTTTCAGTACAGCGCTGAAATTACCTATCCCGCACCAGAATCCACTTCACAGGGATTGTTGTTGTTAATGGGACAGATCTCCGGGATAATATTTATCATTGGTATGAATATTTTAGGAATGATTCCTTTTATGATCACATTTGTGATTTTGGCCGCGGTAAACATCATTTTTAGTCTGTTATTAAATGAATCAAAACTGGTTCAAACCTGAGCTGTCTATCTGAAGAATTGACGGTTTGTGTAATAATTGAAATTACAGCATCACTAATTATTTTGATGTCCGAATGAACGTTAAGTTTTATCCACGTAAAAATATACCTTGCAATTATTTACTATTTTGCATAATGTTAAAGTATCTGAAGGGCAGTGTTACTATTTGATGAGATATAGAGTACTTTTCATTGAGGTGGGAAGAGACTTGAAATTGTGATCTTTGTTAACCGATCTCCAATTCAAAAAACGAAAGTAATTCGAAGGAGATTTAAAAATGTATAAAAAATTCACAGTAGTCTTCTTTGTACTGATACAAGTGCTCGTTGCTCAGATTGATTCTCTGGAATGTTTGGATTATTTGCCTTTGCGGATCGGGAACAGATGGGAATATGAGGGCATATCCATGCCTCCGGGGATGCCGGAGGATACCAACTATTTTGTTGAATCTGTCAACAGAGTTGTATCAATGGATAACGGTAAGGATTATTATGAAATTGTCGGGCAAAGTATCAATTATTTACGAATTGATACATCCGCTTTATTAGTATACCAATATGGAGATATGTCTTCATTTGGATGCCAGGATTCTGAATTTGTCCTGTTTGACTTGAGCCTTATTTGTACGGAGCAGGGCAGTTTCTTACGTTGTGACAGTATTGCTATATACACCCAATTGTCCGAAGGGAATGCCGGAAGAATCCGGGGAACTTTTTCTAATATCAGTTATGGATGGTTTGACGGAGTATCCTGGGGATATACTCTTAGTCAAGGGCTTGGAATTTCAAATTTTAATTATTTTGAAGTCGGGGGATTTGAGAAAAATTTAATTGGTGCCGAAATCAATGGTTTCAAAATTGGTTCATTTGCTGAGAGAGACACATTTGAGTTGCTGTCCTATTATCCGATGCATATCGGCGATAAATGGCAGTATATGAATGTTACCACTGGATTATTGGATGATACAACTTATTCACACAAAGAAATTGTCGGTGATACAGTCCTTGCCAATGGTGAGAAATATTACTGTATTTCATATGATGGCTCTCCTCATTATCAATATGAACGTATCGATACCGTCAGTCTATGTGTATTCCGGTACTCCCAAGGTGCTTGCACAAACAATGAAATTGAAATGTTATATTTGTGGGAATGTTACCCCAATTCATCGATTATTGTCTATAATTGTAATGATGAATATTTCGAAATTACACGATTAGATAGTGTTTGGATAGAAATATTCCATTTTTATTTAACCGAACAACAATATACTCTGCAAAAGGGAATCGGAGTTAAGTATTATTCAGAATTTGAGGCAGTTTCCGGCTGTAATTCATCATTAGTTGCTGCTGTTGTCAATGGAGTCCAATACGGAGAATTTCTTGGTATTGATAAACATGAATTGATTCCTGATGAGTTTCGCTTATATTCAAATTATCCAAACCCATTTAATCCTTCAACGCAGATGCGCTATGCAATTCCCCGGTCGGGAATTGTCAATTTATCAATTTATGATTTACGCGGTCAGCCGGTGCGAACCCTGGTTTCCGAACATAAACAAGCCGGAGAATACGATAAAAGTTGGGATGGCAAAAATGATTCAGGGCTGGATGTGGCCAGTGGAATATATATCTATATCCTGAAATTTGATGAGCAGACCATTCAGAACAATAAAATGGTTAAACTGAAATGACCCGGAAACAAAAATATTCTAACTCTGAAAATTACTGTTGTCGTAAATATACCCCGGTATTTTTCTTAATATCATTAATTTTCCCGATGATTATATCTGCCGGATCTTTCCAAACGGCTAAAATGAAACCTGATTCCGGTTCCAGTGCCCTGGAGTTTCAAATAAATGGTCTTCTTAATATCAGCTCATATCAGGGCGGTACAATTTCGTATAAAAAGAAGTTTAAAAATAATAATGCTTTAAGGTTGGGTTTAACTTTTGATAAATATAACAATTATTCAGAAAATGATTATTTAACCGAAATTCAGTATTCTGACATCGATACATCTGTTATCTCACTAAGTTTTTCAAGCTATGATTATAGAAGAATCAATCTTGCTGTTTATACTCAATATTTGAGTATAATAAGACAGGAAAAGTACAGTACCTTTTTGGGAATTGGGCTGATTACCGGGATTAATGTGTATTATCAGGATCAGGATTACGTAAGAAATTCACAACCTTTTATAGTATCTAATGATAGATTTAATTTACCTCGGGTAAGTACGCGACTCCCTTTTTCTAATGTTACCTACAATTCCTATTTCTTAGGATTGTTGTTATCAGCAGGTTTTGAATGGTTTTATCGTCCGAACATTAGTTTAACGGCAGAATATAATAGCCGAATACAATATGGTCATTATTTCGATGGGGATGGCTATGATGGGGATGGCTATATGGTTATTAGGAAAAATCGGATTGATAATTATCAGGGCACTTACGATTATTCAATGACCACCATAGCGTCCGGCTATTATTATTCGGTTATTCCGAGTGTTAAGTTGGGAATGTCCATATATTTTAACAGAACTCATTAACCAAAATAGAGAGGTATCCTATGAAACAAAAGAGATTGGTAAAATTAGTTATGATATTTTTATTTTGCTTTACGGCTCTACATGCACAAGACTCAACCGAAACCTTAATGAATAATCGTCAAAGAGCACTGGAATTTAAACTATCCAATTTGATCAGTTTAAATTCTTTTCAGGGAAATACTATTTCCTATAAAAAGTACTGCGGTGATGGAAGAGCATACCGTCTTGGATTAACAATGGGTATAAACGGTAATACGATCAATGCCGATAAAAAATATACGTATGACTGTCAGGATATTGACAGCATCTATTCGGAACTCTATGATGATGAAGATGTAGCGACCGATGTATCGTTCAATATTTATCTGCAGCGACTCCGTTATTTTAATCCCGACAGCCGGTTTCAGTCCTTTTACGGATATGGACCAATGATCGGATATACATATTCGAACGATCAGGATAAAATGTGGTCTGATGAACCATCATCAAACAATACTAAAAGAGTTTTAAAATATAATGATTATTTTATTGGTGCTACGATATCACTTGGTGTTGAGTGGTTTTGTTTGAAAAATATCAGCTTGTTAGCGGAGTATAATTCCTATTTTTACTTTGCTTACAGAGATGAAGACTATTCATATACACGTATGTATTCCACTAATATTGACAATGAAAAAGTCTGGTTTAAAAGTATAAATAGTTATACACAAATAAAACGATTTTTCAATTATTATGATTATGTGAAACTGGGGGTTGCGATACAGTTCTGAGATGAACTACGTTTCATGAAATATTTTGCTTAAATCGAATACACGACTAAAAAAGCCGTGACCGCATTTGGCCACGGCTTTTTTATTATTGAATGAAGAATTATTACTCTGTTATCTGGGTGTACACATTGAACTGCGGTGGCATCTCCAGGTGTTTCTTGACCGCACACTGATTAGCAGAGCGCACCAGAGCGTCGTAATATTTTTCAGGGAATTCCGGCGGTACCTGGATTTCAAGGTCAACATTATTGATCAATCCAGTCATCGGGTTGCTTTGCAGTCGTTGAATGATCCGAATATTGTCGGTTGCCAGACCACGTTGTTTACAGAATCCCAAAACATAAATTCCGGCACAGGTTCCGATTGAAGAAAGAAAGAGAGCAAAAGGCGTAGGCGCAGAACCATTTCCGCCACCTGTGACCGGCTGATCGGTTTTTACAGTTTGATCGCCAAAGCGAGCATCTACTCGCAGTCCTTCCGGGAAGTCAATAATCATTTCCATGAAAAATCACTACTGTCCCGTTAAAAGTTGAATAAAAACAACTGATTAGAATTATAGTTAGGCATATTTTTGTAATCATTTCCCGTAAGTAACTGATATATCGGAACTTTTTCAAAAAGTGAGACGCTTAAAATCTGTAGGATTGTG
>JAHJGX010000100.1 GCA_018824205.1 bacterium | reverse complement strand
TTAAATTTAATTGAACAAAATAACAAAATATCAAGAAAGCAATTATCGGACATATTAAATATAAATCCTTCCGCTATCCAAAAACACATAAATAAACTGAAACAAAAAGGTCTCCTTAAAAGAGTAGGATCCGCTAAAGGTGGATATTGGGAAATTATTGAATGAATATACATGCTTGAAAATAAAGAGGAACCATGAGGAAGAAATTATTTTAGAGAATCGAAATTAATAAGAAAGGAAAAAATGATTATCAAAGAATCAGTAAAAATTGAAGTAAAAGAGATTATTGAAAAATTCAATAAAGAAAAATTTGCAAGTAAAGATGTTTTTTATTTCCCGCAATTTAAGAAAAATTATTTATATCTATTTATAAATAGATTCGGGGATACTGATCCTATGTGCCGATTAAAATATAATGGCAAAATGACAAACTGGGATTTCGAGATCTTCAAATATTCATCGGAAACTTATACTGATGATATTTTCTTTATGCCGGGAGCAGAAGAAGTTGATGGTACAATCAAGGGAGCAATGCTCGCGGGTTTAGAACTTTATCCTGTTTGAAAATAATAAAGGAATAGAAAAGAAATTTGAAAAAAAATCGAAATAATAATCTGTGTGTATCTGTGAAAATCCGTGGAGAAAATAGTAAAGGAGATATATAAAATGACCTACACAAAATCACTAAAAGGTAAACACCTTATAACAACACAGGATTGGAAAAAAGAAGAACTGGACATTGTTCTAAAACTTGCAAAGGAAATGCAAGCAAACCGCTTTCATCATCCGTTAAACAAAGCGCTGGAAAATAAAAGTTTCTTTATGTTTTTTTACAATCCTTCGGTAAGGACCCGGCAATCTTTTGAGATAGCCGCCACCGAGTTAGGCGGACACGCCCTGTTTCTCGAGCCAAAATCCATGCGGCTAAAAACAGCGACAAGCGCCGGAGAGACAATTGAAGACGCCGCCAAAGTAATGTCAAGATATGCCTGTGGTCTGGGCATCAGAATACTCGAGGATAAAATTCCGCATTATGGCGCCGGCGAAGACCTGATTCGGGAGTATGCGCAATATTCCACTATTCCGATTGTATCCATGGCGCATGATAAATACCATCCATGTCAGGGGCTGGCTGATATAATGGGTATTCAAGGGCATTTGGGCGAGCTAAAAGGTAAAAAAACATTATTGACCTGGGGGCATGGCGCTCTTGCCAGATCGTGGTGTTCGGTTCAAGAATACCTGTTAATGGCATCGCGATATGGAATGTCCATTAATCTTGCGCATCCTGAAGGCTATGATTTGGATCCGCAGGTAATTGAGCAGACCAAAAAAAATTGTGAGCAGAATTCCCAGGAATTTAACATCACAAATAATGTGAAAGCGGGATATGAGGACGTCGATGTAGTCTATTCAAGAAACTGGATGAGCCCCCAGGCTTATAAAGATAATGAATTGCATAAAGAGCCGGAGATTGAAAAAGCATTACAGTTCG
This sequence comes from bacterium, assembly GCA_018824205.1. Taxonomy (GTDB): domain Bacteria; phylum Fidelibacterota; class UBA2242; order UBA2242; family UBA2242; genus B118-G9. Next base: position 7,410 of record JAHJGX010000100.1, on the reverse strand, counting down.
ATGAATGGATTTGTGATACGGAAAAAATGAGATTAACAAATGACGCATTGTATATTCATCCAATGCCTATTGACCGGGGTCATGAAGTTACGGATGAGGTCGCATCAGGCGCGCGTTCGATTATATACGATGTTGCCGAAAACAGACTGCATGTTCAGAAAGCAGTGATGGCATTGACAATGGGTGAATATTAAAAATATTAGCAAGTTTCAAGGAGATAAATATGTCAGTTAAGAGAATAAGAATATTCGCATTAGGCGGTAATGAAATATCCCCGGTCGACATCAGAGATAAAGATGGTAACTCTGTAAGCGCCGATATACCCATGCAGTGGCAAAGAACGGCGGATACATCTAAAGAAATAGCCAATATTATCGAGGAATTTCCGGAAGATTCTTTCATAATTATACATGGTAACGGTCCACAGGTGGGAAATATTTTATTAAGAGCCGAACACTCTTTGGATATATTACCGCCGCTGCCTTTAGATATTTGCGGGGCTGATAGCCAGGGCGCCATCGGCTATATGATCGGGCAACTTTTAAATAATGAGCTGAGAGCGAGGAACATCGAGAGGGGCGTTGATACTATTGTAACACAGGTAGTAGTCGATCTAAACGACCCCAATTTTAAAGATCCGAGCAAGTTCATCGGACCGGCATATACAAAAGAAGAAGCCTTCGAGCGAAAAGAAAAAGCCGGCTGGATTGTGAAACTTTATAAAAAAGATTCACAGGGGAATGAGATATGGCGAAGAGTTGTGCCTTCTCCTCAACCTATAGATGTTGTTGAAATTGATCTGGTTCAATCGGCATTAGAAAAAGGAATTATTCCCATTACTGTCGGCGGTGGCGGCATTCCGGTAGTAGAAGTTGAAGCAAATAAGGAGGGTGTATATAAGTGTAATTATGACATTGAGTTTCAAAGCGAAAAAAATCCGAAAATATATACAGGTGTTGAGGCTGTTATTGATAAAGACCTTGCATCGGCGCTTCTTGGAACATTATTAAGGCAGAGATATAAACAATCCGGCGAGGATATTGAGGTAATATTAACGATTTTTACAGCAGAAGACGGAGCAAAGTTGAATTATCAACGGTCAGATGAAAAAGATCTGAGATCGGCGACTGTTGAAGAATTAAAAAGATACTATCAAGAAGGTCATTTCCCGCCCGGTAGTATGGGGCCTAAAATTAAAGCCATTATTAATTTTATGGAAAACGGCGGTGAGAGGGCCTATATCTCGCTTACAACGAAGTATAAACAAACAATTAAGGGGGAAGCCGGAACGACTGTTGTTAAATAGCGCAAAGGAACGAAGCCGTAAATAATTTTACTTTCAAGAGAACCTTAAAATTCTATCTTATGGGAAAATGTTTTAAATGGCAGATTGGAATTAGTAAACGATAAAATAGTAGGAGAAAACATGAAGACGAACAAATTTTTAGGAAGAGATTGGATTGACGCCGAATTGGATTACACCAAAGAGGAATGGGAAACATTAATTGATATGGCGCTTTATTTGAAATGCCGTCATGCCATGAATGATGATCAAAGCAATATTCTAAAAGGCAAAACTTTATTCACCATGTTTTTTAATCAATCGCTGAGAACTCGCAGTACTTTTGCGGCGGGAATTCAGCAGTTGGGTGGAATTCATGTGGATCTGGAACCCGGGAAAACATATACTCCGGCAAGAAAAGGTTTTGATATTCCATATAAAACCGAAAGAATTTCTGATGTTGCCGGAATGTTAAGCCGGGTTGGGGATGCCATCGCCATACGCATGTACGGTCCCCCGGCTTACTGGATATATGGATTTGCCAATGCCTTAATAAAAGAATTTGCCGAATTTGCCGAAATTCCCATAATCAATATGGAATGTGATAAATACCATCCGACACAGGCTCTGGCGGATCTCATTACCATAAAAGAAAAATTTGGAACTTTTAAGGGAGTGAACCTCACAATGTCCTGGGCGTATTCCGGTTCTATTGAAAAACCGCGAGCTGTGCCCCAAAGCGTCATCCTGGCGGCGACTAAAATGGGTATGAATGTGACCCTGGCTCATCCCAAAGGATTTGATTTGGATCCTGAAATCATTAAAGCAAGTCAACAATTTTCGGAGCAGACAAATGGCTCATTCCGGATAACCAATGATTTCGATGAAGGCTTTAAGGGCGCGGACATTGTTTATCCTAAATCCTGGGGCGCCGTACCCTGCTTCAATTACACAGATGAAGCTGGCAATACCATAAAAGAGCAAAACCATGAGGAAGCAGAGAAATTGAACAGCGCCAGTAAAAACTGGATGACAACTGAAAAGGAAATGCGATTGATTAATAAGAATGGTATTTATATGCACTGTCTCCCGGCGGATAGAGGACAGGAAGTGACTGACGAGGTGATAGACGGACCCAATTCGGTCGTTATTGATGAGGCGGAGAACAGACTGCATGCTCATAAAGCGATTATGACTATGATAATGGGAGGCAGACCGTAACATGGCATTTATGGGCAGATTTGTAATTGCATAGCAAAAATGTCCAAACTGGAGTATAAAAATAATCGAGAATACAATTGAGATATTATGTTTAATTTTCACTATCAATGCTCTCAATGTGGCCGGGAATATGAAATCACTTCCGAAATGATGCTCTGTCCCGAATGTAGCCAGGCGCAAAAACCAGATGAACCTCTTCGCGGGATTTTGGAAGTTGTAATCGACGGGCATTTTCATCATCAGCCGAAAATGTCTGATCTGCTGCCGGTAGCTGCGGATTATTTCCCCAATATTCCGGTTGGTAATACGCCGCTCTGGAAACCGGCCAATCTGAATCAGGAACTTGGTTTCCCTGACCTGTTTATTAAGGACGATACTCACAACCTGACCGGTTCACTGAAAGACCGGGCGTCGTATCTGGTCGCTGCTTTTGCGAAACGCGAAAATGTCAAGGCCATTACTTTGGCCTCTACCGGAAACGCTGCGTCTTCCATGGCCGGGATTGGTGCCGCGGCAGGACTGGATATCACGATATTTCTGCCCGAGACAGCTCCCAAAGCCAAGTTAGTTCAGTCGCTGCAATACGGTGCTCGGGTCATTCCAGTGGCGGGAACTTATGATAACGCTTTCGATCTGTCGCTGGAATACAGTCACAAATATAAAATTCTCAGTAGAAATACTGCCTACAATCCGTTGACCATTGAAGGTAAAAAAACAGTTTCATTGGAAATTTACCACCAATTAGAACGGGTGCCGGATTACCTGTTTGTGCCAACAGGTGACGGTGTGATTTTGGGTGGTGTTTACAAAGGATTTCGGGATCTGATGCAACTGGGAATCATCGACAGAATTCCAACAGTCATCGCCGTTCAGGCCGAGGGTAGCAACGCTATCGCCCGTGCTTTTGAAAGTGGTAGTTTTACAGCCATTGATGCTCATACAGTTGCGGATTCAATTTCCGTGGGTATTCCGCGGAATGGCTATTATGCCCTAAAACAGTTGAAGCAGTATAACGGCAAATGTGTGACTGTTACCGACGAAGCGATTTTGGTCGCCCAGAAAGAACTTTCCGCCAACGCCGGACTTTTTGCCGAACCTGCCGCAGCGGCGTCCTATGCCGGATTTCTGAAAATGAAGGATGAAATCGAAAATGATGCTACTGTTGTACTTTTAGTGACGGGTAACGGTTTGAAAGATATCGATTCGGCAATGACTACCATCGAATTCCCGTCGCGGTCGATCACATCTCTGGAGGAATTGGATTGAGCATCGATGGCGTCATATTGGCGGCTGGATTTTCCGAGCGGGCGGGGCAATTCAAGCCGGCGCTCGATTTGGGCGGAAAACCACTACTGGTGCGCTGTGTTGAAAGTATGACAGATGTCTGTGATCGCATCATTGTAGTTGCCGGATTTAATTTTGATAGAATCACAGAACTTATCGGTCATTTGGCCAAAGTTTCTGTAGTGATTAATGAGAAGTATGAATTAGGGATGTTTTCATCGGTTCAGTGTGGAATTCATGAAGTGACTGGTAAGCGATTTTTCATAATTCCCGGCGATCAACCGGTGGTAAAAACCGACACATTCCGGCAATTACTTGCTGTTGATGATGATATTGTTATTCCCCGGTACAACGGGAAAAAAGGTCATCCGGTCCTTTTTAAGAGCCACCTCATTCCCGAAATTTTGGCGATGTCCGATACGGCAATCTTACGGGATTTTATTCATAGTAATGAGGCTATTATCATTGATGTCGATGATCCCGGCATCGGTATGGACGTGGACAGTCTCCAGGATTATGAAAAAGTAAAAGCCTATTATCAAAAGGAAATGCAGTGAGAGAATCCATCAGCAAACCGATTCAACGTGTTGATGGTTCGGCCAAAATCAGTGGTGAGGCGAAATATATCGGCGATATGCATTTCGAAAACATGCTTTTTGCGAAAACGCTGCGAAGCAGCCGGGTAAAAGCCAAAATTAAGTCCATCATAAAACCGGAATTGCCCGAAGGCTACTTTATCGTTGATAAAGATGATGTTCCCGGCTTTAATCGCATGCGCACCGTGGTGTCCGATCACCCACTTTTTGCCGAGGATAATGTGGAATATATCGGTCAGCCGATCCTGCTGGTTGTGGGTCCTGAACGGGAAACTATTTATGACATTATCACTCATATCAGCATAGTATATGATGACCTGGAACCGCTGTATACTTTGGAAGAAGCCGAGGCAAAGAGTACTGTGTTTACCGATTATCACTACGATAAAGGTGAACCCGATAAAGCCTTTGCTGTTGCGGTTACCATAATTGAAGACGAATATCACACCGGTTACCAGGAGCATGTCTACCTCGAACCACAGGGAATGGCCGCTGAATATCGCGACGATACCATGTTCGTCTACGGATCGATGCAATGTCCTTTTTATGCCGAAGGAGCATTGACCGAGGCGCTGGGCTGGGATGCCAAACGGATTCGTGTGATTCAAACTGTTACCGGTGGGGCGTTTGGTGGAAAAGAGGAATTTCCGTCGCTGACCGCTTGCCAGGTAGCCGTTGCTGCACTGAAAACGAAGCGACCGGTAACCCTGATTTACGACCGGGACGAGGACATTATTTGCTCTACGAAAAGGCACCCGTCGATTGTGCGCTATAAAGCAGCGTTAAACCAGAATAATGACGTCATTGCCCTGGATGTTGATGTGCTGCTTGATGCCGGCGCCTACAATGGTCTTTCACCGGTGGTATTGCAGCGGGCAATCTTTTCAGTTACCGGTGTCTATAATTATCTCCATCTGAAAGTGCGGGGACGAAATTTTATGACCAACAACGTGCCCTCCGGTGCATACCGGGGATTTGGCGCACCGCAGACGATTTTCGGAACGGAAATGCTGATGCACAATATTGCCCTCAAAATTGGCGTGGATCCGCTGGATTATAAAATGCGACACATGCTCCGACGTGGTGACCCAACATGCATGGGCGGGAAAATCCGTGATATTGTCAAACTGCCGGAAATTATTACCAGAGTGACGGAGATGTCCGATTACCGGAATAAAGTTCAAAATAACGTGAAATATAAAGGAATTGGTGCCTCGCTGTTTCTGCATGGTTGTGGTTTCACCGGCAATGGCGAACAGACGATTCAGGGAAAAATCATTTTAAAAAAGAGCGGTGAGAATGTCATCCTGAAAGTATCCAGTACGGAAATGGGGCAGGGCGCAGAGACTGTCCTGCGCAAGATCGTCGCCTATTCGCTGGATCTTCCGATTGAAAAAGTTCTTTGTGAAGCTGCAGATACCGGGTTGGTGCCCGATTCCGGTCCGACAGTCGCTTCCCGGACGACAATGATCGTGGGTGGTTTATTGCGACAGGCTTGTCTGGAATTGAAAGACCGCTGGGATGAAGCCGAAGAATTTGAGGTGTCGCGGAGTTATAAACATCCTGATTTTTTGAACTGGGACAATGATACATTTCAGGGAGATGCCTACCCGGTGTATTCCTGGGGCGCGAATGTGGCGGAAGTGGAGATTGATCCTGTGACCTATGAAATCAATGTAAAAAAAATCAGTGCGGTTTATGACGTGGGAATGCCCATTGACGAAACAACTCTCAGAGGTCAGATGCAGGGCGGAATCGTACAGGGCGTCGGCTGGGCAACAATTGAAGTGATGACTACCGATAAAGGTAAACTTATCCAGAAAAACCTGACAGATTACAAAGTGCCAACATCAATGGATATTCCGAAAATCGACTGTGAATTCGTCAGCAATCCCTATGAATTCGGTCCGTTCGGAGCAAAATGCGCCGGGGAACTACCTTTTGTTGGAGCACCACCGGCGGTGGTGGCGGCCGTATCTAATGCACTGAATGTTCCAATCTATTCGATTCCGATAACACCGGAAGATCTGATGGAAATGGATAGCCATGAAAATTGAATTTGTATTGAATTATAAACCCCAAATCATAGAGGTCGATCTGGCTCGCCGGTTGCTGGATATTCTGCGCGAGGATTTCGGATTGACTGGTGTCAAAGAGGGTTGCGGCGAGGGCGAATGCGGCGCCTGTGTGGTTTTGATGGATGGCAAAGCGGTGAATTCCTGCTTGGTTCCGGCGGGAAATATTATTGGAAAATCGATCGTAACGTTGGAATCATTCAAAAAGACAGAACGCTATAAAATGATCGAAAGCTGCTTCCTTGAAGCGGGCTCCGTGCAGTGCGGTTTTTGCACACCGGGAATCGTGATGGCGACAGAATCGTTGCTCAATGAAAATCCAAATCCCACTGAGAAGGAAATTAAAGAAGGACTGTCAGGAAATCTCTGCCGCTGCACCGGCTACAACATGATATTCAAAGGTATTCACCAGGCAGCGGAAAGGGGGAAGGGTTTATGGTAGACGGATTCCGACCCGTGACACTTCAAGAAACCCTCAATATTCGGTCACAGTATAATTGCACTCCGATTGCAGGGGGGACTGACCTCATGGTCCAAAAAGCCCGGGGCTTTGCGCTGAAACCGGATTTTGAAAAACCGTTGCTGTTTATCGGACACCTGCCGGAATTACAAGAAATAGTCATCAAAAAAAATCAAATTCATATCGGAGCAGGATTGCTGTTAACGGATTTACTCAACAGTGAAATAATTCCGGAAATATTCAAAGAAGCAGTACGCCTCATGGCATCGCCGCCATCACGGAATCTCGCCAGCATTGGTGGTAATATTTGTAACGCGTCACCCGCCGGAGATACCTTGCCGTATTTGTATGCTGTGGATGCAAAACTGGTTTTGAAGAGTGTGAGAAGTGAACGACTTGTATCCATCGGTGAGTTCATCACCGGCCCTAAGCAAACTGCTTTAGGACAAGATGAATTATTGACCGAAATCATCATTCCGAATAAAACATTCG
>JAHJGX010000099.1 GCA_018824205.1 bacterium | reverse complement strand
CGCGGCCCGGATAAAACTCGGACGGCGGCCTTTGCGCCAGTCACCACACAGGGTAAATTGCGATACTACCAGCAAACTGCCGCCAGTATCCTTCAGCGATAGATTCATTTTACCATCAGCGTCACTAAAAATTCGCAGATGGATTATTTTCGATACCAGGAACTCCGCGTCCGCTTTTTCATCATCTTGAAATACCCCCAGCAAGACAAGCAATCCATGATCAATTTCCCCAACGATCTTTTCATCAATGATAACCGAGGCGTTCCTGCTGCGCTGAATAACCGCGATCATGCTTCCACCCACACATTATCCTCACCCAGCTGTTTCAACAACGCAGAGATAAATTTTTTCCGTGGACTGACTTTCAGTTCACTGCGGACGACTTTGATCGCATCATCGGAATAAGCCATATGGATAATCAGGTTACAGTCGCCGGGATATTTTTCAGCCAATTCCCGGATTTCAGTCAACTTTCCTTCGTCGATAGTCAGATCTTTAAACCGGATGTGAACTTTCTTGGAGTTTTTATCCATATAACCCTCAAGAGGGCAGATTTCTTCAGCAATAATTTTTCCGGAATCACCCCCACGACTGCTCACTTTTCCATGCACAAACACCAGTTTTTCCATCTGAATATACTCACGGTACTTTTCATAAATATCAGCAAATGCCAGAACCTCAACCGTCCCGTTCAGACTTTCAAGTGTAATAAAAGCCATCTGCCGGTTTTTGCGGTCCAGCAGTTTCCGGATACCGGAGACCAACCCGCCGAGATGTATCGCTGCTTTATCAAGTTTATCCAGAGCTTCCGTAAAATCATAATTCGAAAAGGATTCAATTTCGGTTTTATACTGAAGCAGGGGATGACCGGTAAGATACATTCCAACCGCCTCTTTTTCCCTGGTCCAGCGCTCATTATCATCCCAACGGGGAATATCGGGAAGTTTGGGCTCCTGCATGACCGATTTCAGATTGCCGGCGCTTAAATCGAAAAGGCTAACCTGGTCGGCATTTTTTTCTTTTTGAAAACCCCGGGCATACTGGATCGCTGAATCAATTGCCTCGAACTGCTGGGAACGGCTGCCCTCCAGATCATCCGTCGCCCCGGCTGCCACGAGGCTCTCAAGGGCTTTGCGATTGACGCATTTCAGATCCAGTGCACTGACAAACTGGAACAATGTTTTGAACGGTCCATCGGTTTTGCGGACCGCGACAACACACTCCGCGGCCCGGCCACCGACATTTTTAATTGCATTCAATCCATACCGGATTCCGCCGTCTTCCGGGGTAAAATTAACTTCACTGGAATTGATGCTTGGCGGCAGAATGTCAGAGCCCATGCTGCGGACTTCGTTGGATAAAATGACAACCCGGTCGGTGTTGTTCATTTCGCTGGTCAGGTTGGCGGCCATAAATTCTGCCGGGAAATGGGTTTTCAAATATCCCACCCGGTACGCCAGTACCGCATACGCAGCGGAATGACTTTTATTAAAACCGTAGCTAGCGAATTTTTCAATTAACGCATAGATCTCTTCGGCCAGTGTAACGGAAATATTTTTTAATTTGGCCCCCTCAATGAATTCTTTTTTCAATTCATTCATGGTGGCTTTCTGCTTTTTTCCGATGGCCCGGCGCATCAGATCGGCTTTCGCCAGAGAAAGTCCGCCGATAGCGCTGCAAATCTGCATGACCTGTTCCTGATATACAATAATGCCGTAGGTATCTTTCAGGATCGGTTCGAGGTTCGGATGGAGATAGGTACTTTTTGCCCGCCCCTGTTTACGGGCGATAAAATCGCCAATCATATCCATTGGGCCCGGACGATACAGGGCATTCATGGCAATCAGGTCTTCAATCCCTGAGGGCTCCAATTTTTTTAAATAGTCGCGCATACCGGCGGATTCAAACTGAAAAATCCCGATTGTCCGGCCTTCACCGAAAAGAGCCAACGTTTCGGAATCATCTTCGGAAATCTCTTCAAGGTTCAGATCAATACCCCGTGTCCGAAGTGCGGACAAAGTATTGTCAATAACTGTCAGATTCCGCAGCCCCAGAAAATCGACCTTCAGCAAACCGATTTTATCGATACTTTTCATATCGTACTGCGTCGTGATATCGCCATTGGATGACTGATACAGCGGTACGTAATCGGTCAAATCACCGGGAGCGATTACCACACCGGCAGCGTGAGTGGAAGAGTGCCGGTTCATGCCTTCCAGCACAAGGGAAATATCAAACAGCTTTTTATGCTCATCATCGAGTGTTGAGGCCTCTTTCAATTCCCGGCTCTGTTCCAGGGATTCCTTCAGGTGAATGTTGGGACCTTCGGGAACCAATTTTGCAATACGATCAACTTCCGGCAGCGGCATACTCATGACCCGCCCGACATCACGAATCACCAGCCGGGCTTTCATTTTGCCAAACGTAATGATCTGCGTGACACTGCCCGCGCCGTATTTATCTTTGATATAATCAATCACCCGGTTGCGTTTTTCATCACAAAAATCGATGTCAATATCCGGCATGGAAATCCGGTCGGGATTCAGGAACCGCTCAAAAATCAACGTATACTTCAAGGGATCAATGTCCGTAATTTCAAGTGCGTAGGCAACGATACTGCCGGCGGCAGAGCCACGGCCAGGCCCCACGGGAATATCATTGTCTTTTGCAAAGTGAACAAAGTCCTGAACAATCAGGAAATAGCCGGCAAATCCCATATTTTCAATGACGCCCAGTTCATAGTCCGCCCGCTGGTTTATTTCCGGAGTAATCTCAGCATAGCGTTTTTGCAGCCCCCCGTAAACCAATTCTTTTAAATACTCGTCGGCCGTTTCATTCCGCTTTTCCTCGGGCAGCGGAAAATTGGGTAAAAAATTCTTTCCGATATCCAGTTTAACATTACACTGTTCCGCAATTTTTACAGTGTTTTCAATGACCTCCGTATCGCCTGGGAACAGGGCACACATCTCATCATAGGATTTCAGCCAGTAGTCATGGGGTTCATAGCGCAGGCGGTCCGGATCGCTCAGCTCCTTGCCCAGCCCCAGGCAAAAATGAACATCGTGGGCCTCCCAGTGCTCGGCGCGGGCATAGTGCGAATCATTTGTAGCGACCCGTGGTAAACCGGTTTCCTCGGCCAGTTTTTTGGAGATGGAATACCAGCGCTCCTCCTCTTTTAATGAGTGATTCTGAACTTCGAGATAAAACCGGTCTTTGAATATTTCCCCATAGTCCAGAGCCGTCTCTTTCGCCCTGTCCAAGTCTCCTTTTAACGCCAGCCGTTGAATCTTGCCCTGAATACAGGCCGAAGTCGCAATCAGTCCTTCATTATATTTTATCAGCAGTTCCCGGTCCACCCGTGGCCGGTAGTAAAATCCTTCGAGGTAACCCTGACTGGCCAACTTTATTAAATTTTTATAACCCTGATTGTTCTGGGCCAGCAGAACAAGATGATGGTACCCGACACCACCCTGGCTTTTGGGTTTTTTATTAAAACGACTTTTCTCGGCGACATAGACTTCACAGCCAATGATCGGTTTAATACCATATTTTTTGGCTGCCGTGTAAAAAGGGACAACGCTGAACATATTGCCATGCTCGGTCAGAGCCACTGCCGACATTCCGAGTTCTTTAATCCTGGTCAGCAGTCCCTCAATCGTCTGGGCACCGTCCAGCAGACTGTAGTCAGAGTGATTGTGGAGATGAACAAACATTGCCATTTAATACTTTCCTAAAAATATCGCCAGTAATCCAAGAAAAATATCCGCCTTTAATAACGACGATAAGCGACCGCAATTTTCAGCTGTACTGTCCTGACTGAGTGAATATAAAAAATAAACGAGAGGAAATTCAACTGCAAAAACCAGTACCAGTAAATAATAATTTCCATATATATTAAAAAAATAAGGGATCAATGCGCCAACCATTAACATAACTGTCAGAAAAAAAATCAACATACGGGTTGATGGAATTCCTATCGACAGCGGAATCGTCCGGGCGTTTACAACCCGGTCGCCTTCCATATCCTGAATGTCTTTGACGATCTCCCGGATCAGGTTAAAGCTAAAAGCCAGAAAAAACGGCGGAATGCCTTTGCGGATATCACCAAAAACAGTGGCGGCGAACAAAAATGCCATTCCCAAAATCAGACTGACCATTAAATTTCCCCAAAAGGGCCGCACTTTAAAATAAAGGCTGTAGCTGACCAGCATCACTAATGCCACACTTATTATGACCATCAGCAGCGGCATAAGCAGCGGCAGGGACAGCAGAGAACCCGCAATAAACAAACCGATTGCATAAACCAACGCGGCTTTTCGTGAGATAACCCCCTGCGGGATGGGGCGTTCCGGTCGGTTGATTTGATCAATTTCAGCGTCGCAATAATCATTCAAAGCATTACCTGCCCCGGTGAAACACCAGACAATCCCGACCGTAATAAGAATCGTTGTCCATTGGGGAAAATAATCCATCAGAGTTCCGGTAACCAGCACGGCGATACCGCCCTGAAAAAGGTTCAGAGGGCGCATCAGACGAAAATAGGCCAGAATCTTTTTTATCATTAATTTCCCGCTATCACTATTCGGCCCTGACCGGAATAATCCTTTATTGTTTCGACAATTCTGAGACCCTTATCCGTAAATACCCGACAGACACCGGCTTGCTGATAGGTGCCGCCGATTTCAGTGATCAGACAACCATTTTCAACCAGATGTGTTTTGGCCAGATTTGCCAGCCTCCGATAAAATATCAACTCATCTTCTCCCGGATATAGCGCCAGTTGCGGTTCATTCTTCCTGACCAGGTCAGATAGATTGTTCCAATAATCTCCGGCGACATAGGGTGGGTTCGACACAATCATATCAAACGACTTATTTTCGGGGTAATGGTTCAAAATATCCATTTCAAGAAAGTTAATTCGATCGGTCACCCCGTTGTTTTCAGCATTTTCTTTGGAAACCCGCAATGCTGCCGGACTGACATCCAGGGCCGAAACCCGGCATCGTTCACAACCAATCGCAATGGATATGGCAATACAACCGGAGCCTGTCCCAACATCCAAGACAGATATTTCCGGGCTCTGGATTTGCTTTAACAAATCAAGCACTTTTTCAACCAGCAGTTCTGTCTCCGGGCGGGGAATCAGAACCGCCGGGCTTACCGTAAATGTGTGTCCCATAAATTCAGTATAGCCCAACACATATTGAACCGGGATACCTTTTGCCCGGTTAATCAGTAATGTTTTGAATGCTGCCAGTTCGTCGGCACGCAATGGCCGTTCATGATTCAGATAAATGTCCATGCGGGAACAGTTCAGAACATGCCGCAGCATCCATTCGGCCTCGATTTGCGGGGATTCGACCCCCTTGGCGGCGAGATATTCCTTTGACCATTTCAACAGATCAACGACACGCCAGATTTTTGCAGTAGAAGTTTCCATATTGACAGTAAAATTTAACCGGGATTTCCCTGGTATCAAGGGATATTCTGATTTATCAAAAAAGAATGTTTACTATTTAGATAAAATTAGGTACCCGGCGTCGTTTGCTGCAACAGGTCCATATTGTGGGCAATTTTTACGGCATCAATCAGTTCGTCCAGATCGCCCACCATGACAGATTCCAGCTTATACAGAGTCAGCGAAATCCGATGATCCGTAACTCTGCCCTGGGGAAAATTGTAGGTCTTTATTTTAGCGCTACGGTCGCCGGTACTGACCATCAAGCGCCGCTGAGCGGCAATTTCGGCTTCATGTTCAGCCTGCATATTGGCCAGCAATCGGCTGCGTAGAATCTTCAGCGCTTTGGCTTTGTTTTTGTGCTGAGATTTTTCGTCCTGACAGGTAACGACAAGTCCCGACGGTAAATGGGTAATCCGGATGGCAGATTCCACTTTGTTCACATGTTGTCCGCCGGCGCCACTGGCCCGGTATGTATCGATTCTCAGTTCCGATGGATCAATGTCAACATCCACATCTTCGGCTTCCGGTAACACCGCAACCGTGGCGGCAGACGTATGAATGCGGCCCGAAGTCTCGGTTACCGGAACACGCTGTACCCGGTGAACACCGGATTCAAATTTCAGCGTTCCATAAACACCACTTCCATTGAGTGAGAAGATGACCTCCTTCAGACCACCGATACCGATCATATTGCTGGACAATTCTTCAACTTTCCAGTTTTTCCGTTCGGCATATTTGATATACATGCGATATAGGTCTGCGGCGAAAATCGCAGCTTCGTCGCCTCCGGTGCCGGCACGAATTTCAACAATAGCATTTTTATCATCATTCGGGTCTTTGGGAATAAGCAATATTTTTAACTCTTCCTGAAGTTCTTCTTCGCGAGCTTTTATCTCCTCGATTTCTCCATAGACCAGCTCTTTCAGTTCGTTGTCGGAGCCTTTAAGAATTTCCAGATCTTCTTCAAGGTTTCCAAGAACAGCCAGATATTCTTTCGATTTTTCAACGATGGGTTGCAGGTCTTTATGTTCTTTGCCCAGTTTTTTATAGCGATCCTGATCGGAAAATACTTCCGGTTTCGCCAATTCCTGGGATAATTCTTCCGAACGCTGCTGGATTTCCAGGAGTTTTTCTTTCATTGAATCATCTCTTACTCAACTGCTTCCGCGACAAATTTTTGACCAACATAATTATCATAAGAATCACCAAACGCCGTTTTCAGGGCGATAATTGCCACTTCCAGTTGTTCATCACTGGGCGGTTTTGTTGTAATCCGCTGCAGCCATAAACCCGGCGCTGACAGGCTACGGCCCCACCAGGAGTGCTGATACTTGGCGGTCAGTTTTAAAAATTCATACCCGACTCCGGAAACTATCGGTAACATCAACAGGTGAAAAACCAGACGCATCGGAAGTGTAATATTGCCTACAATGGCAATAATTGCCGTATCAATCAGGGCAAACATCAGAATAGACGCCAGTAGTACAATAAAAACAAAACTGGTACCGCAACGGGGATGAAAGGTCTCAAAATTTTGACTGTTTTCCACAGTCAGATCGTTACCGCTTTCAAACGTGAATACAATTTTATGTTCAGCCCCGTGATATTGAAAAAGCCGCTGAATATCCTTCATCAGCGAAATAACCCACAGGTAAACCAGGAAAAAACCGATCCGCCACAGTCCGGCGACTATATTAAAGGCAAATGCATTTTTTCCAATGCTGAGTAATTCTGTAGTAATGTACAACGGCAGAAATCCAAACAGGGCAAATCCAAGCAGCAAGGCAAAAACCATTGTCAGCCCGGAAACAAACTTGTTTTCCTCTTTATGTTCCTTCCCCTGGGCTTCCTCTTCGGCCTGGATGGCCACATCTGCGGAAAACTGCAATGTGCCTAACCCGATCTTCAAAGATTCAAACAGCGAAACCATTCCCCGTAAAATCGGTCGCTTCAGGAGGGAGTGCTTTTCCGCCACCGATGTGAATTCATGACGGTTTGTTTCAATAGTGCCATCGGGTTTCCGAACCGCAGTGGCATATGCGCCGGGCACCCGCATCATAACGCCTTCAATTACTGCCTGTCCGCCAACGAGTATTTTTTTATCCATAGTAATACACAAAAAATAGCGACCCCTTCCAACGAAAGAAGACGTCGCTATATTTATTTTGATTGCTAACCCTTTGCTGTGGGACGATTATACTTGCGGTTGAATTTTTCAATCCGTCCGGCTGAATCAATCAGCTTCTGCTTTCCGGTAAAAAACGGGTGGCAGGCCGAACAAATTTCAACTTTCAGATCACCGGTTGTCGACCGGGTTTCAAATGTATTACCGCACGCACAATTTACAGTGCATTTTTCATATTTGGGATGAATATCCGATTTCATGTGAGATCCTTACTCTAAAGTCATCATTGTATAAAGCGTGCAAATATACAACGCTAATGTCTAAAAAATCAAGTGAATAAATCCGATCGTTTCCGTGACAATCAGGTCTACTGATTCATGGATTTGAGAAATTCACGGTTGCTGTTGGCCCGCTTCATTCGTTCCAGCAGGAACTCCATGGCCTCCACCGGGTTCATCTCACTGAGCAATTTACGCAGAACCCAGACTCTGGCAAGTTCCGCCGAAGACAACAGAAGTTCCTCTTTCCGGGTTCCGGAACGGTTAACGTCTATCGACGGGAAAACACGCCGGTCGCTGAGTCGCCGATCCAGTACCAGTTCCATATTACCGGTACCTTTAAATTCCTCAAAAATCACATCGTCCATGCGGCTGCCTGTATCGATCAGCGCCGTCGCAATAATTGTCAGGCTGCCTCCATGTTCGATATTCCGGGCCGAACCAAAAAACCGTTTCGGACGGTGCAATGCATTAGCATCAATACCACCGGAAAGAATTTTTCCACTGTGGGGAACGACCGCGTTATGGGCCCGGGCCAGCCGGGTAATACTGTCGAGTAAAATTACCACATGAAAACCCAGTTCCACCAGGCGTTTGGCTTTTTCCAATACCATATCGGAAACCTGGACATGGCGTTCCGGTGGTTCATCGAAGGTCGAACTGACCACTTCGGCCTTAACGGAACGTTCCATATCCGTGACCTCTTCCGGGCGCTCATCAATCAGGAGTACGATCAGAATGATTTCCGGGTGATTTGTGGTAATACTGTTGGCGATTTGCTGTAACAGGATAGTTTTACCGGTTTTCGGTTGGGCAACAATCAGTCCTCTCTGGCCCTTGCCAATTGGACACAGCAGATCCATCACACGCATGGAAAGGTTCTTGCCGTCGGTTTCCAGTTGTACCCGGCTTTCCGGGTAAAGCGGTGTCAGGCTGTCGAATGGTTTCTTGGATTTTACCTCTTCCGGATTCATCATATTGACCGCGTCAACGCGCAGCAATGCAAAAAACCGTTCATTGTCCTTCGGCGGTCGGATCTGACCGGAAACGATATGCCCTGTGCGTAACCCAAATCGTTTGATCTGCGACGGTGAAATATACACATCGTCGGGGCCGGACAAATAACTGAATTCTTCCGAACGGAGAAATCCGTACCCTTCATCCATAACCTGCAGGACGCCCTGGGAAAATATTCGTCCCTCTTTTTTTGCGTTCGCTTCCAGAATCTTATTGATCAGGTCCATTTTCTTTAAACCTGTATGTTCCGGAATCTCCAGTTTAACAGCCAGACCGGTCAGCTCTTTAATCTTCATAGATTGAAGCGACGTAATCGTCAGTTCTTTCTCCATTATTAATTCCCTATATTAATAGAATAAGTTAAAAGTTATTTTCATAAAGTCGGTAGGTCTAAAAACGCGGCCTAAAATTCATACTTAAAAAATTTAAGCACTATTCCGGTATTGTCAAACATTTATTTTAAAAAAATCATAAATCGCCGGTGCAAAATAATGACTGCCTAAAATCAGCAACCGGTCCTTTGCCCCGAGCGATTTCATAATTCGTTGAAGTGACAGCCTTAGATCGGGTTCAACGCTGATAGTCACAGCGGGTAAATCGCGTTTCATTATTGCAGCTAATGTTATTGCCGGAATTGACCTGGCGCCCGGGATTTCTGAAACAACGACTTCGGCAATAATTTTCGACAGTATTTTTCCTAATGATCCGATTTTTTTGTGATATCCAAGTGCGATCAGCAATTTAAATTTTTTTTCGGGGAATGTTTTTTCGAGAGTTTGGGCAACTTGCCGAATCCCGTGTAAATTGTGCCCGACATCATAATAGACCAACGGATTCCGGGAAAGCAGTTCCAGGCGCCCATGCCAGCGGGTTGCAGCAATGCCCTTTTCAACTGCAGCCGGGTTAATCTGAAGCGATTGTAAATTATTCAGAACCGCCATTACCGTTTTCAAATTGATAAGTTGATGGTCACCTAAAAACGGGAATTTAAGTTCATCAAAATGAAAATGGTCCGATTCAATCGTTACAAGCTGCCGGTCAGAATATTGTCTGCGAACTTTTATTTGACACCAATCGGGAGCATAAACGAAATGACACCGATTCCTTTGTGCTTCATTTTCCAGTATCCGCCTGAGCTGCGGGCGCTGCTTTGCAGAAATGACCGGGGTGCCGGATTTGATAATACCTGCTTTTTCCATTGCAATTTTTGCCAAGGTGTTACCCAAAAATTCTTCGTGGTCTTTGCCGATTGAAGTAATTACCGACAACAGCGGATTAACCACGTTGGTTGCATCGTACCGTCCACCCAGACCAGTTTCCAGAATCGCTATATCGACCTTGTTTTTATTAAAATATTCAAACGCGAGGGCTGTTGTTGTTTCAAAAAAGGTGGAATCGACCTCTTCAATGATGGGCTGGTACCTGTCCAAAAATTCGACGATTTCAGTATCACTTATTTTTTTTCCATTTATTCGAATCCGTTCATTAAAGTGAACCAGATGGGGTGATGTATACAAGCCAACCTTTAGACCGGAAGCGCTTAACACCGACGCTAATATTGCACAGGTGCTGCCCTTACCATTTGTCCCGGCGACATGAATTGTGGTCAACTGTTTCTGGGGATTGCCAATTCGGTCCAGAAATTCCAATATCCGTTTCAGGCCCGGTTTAATTCCTTTACCATCAAGGGCATATAAATAATCCAGTTTCTGTTGAATAGTAATGTTCTTTTCGGGAAGGTTCATCCAGTACAATCATCCAGAGAAATCCGCCGGATATTTTTCAGCGGTTGTCCGAGTAAGCGGCGGGCAATATCTTCAAATTTTTGGGGGAAATCGCTCACATAATACAGATGTTCAGGCAGAGTTCCGGAGTCGTTCAGTAAATTATTTGAGGACAATACCGCCCGGACCTCCAGTGCGGTTTGAATTGCACTGTCAACAATTTCAATGTCCTTATCAACAATCTTTTTGATGGTGTCCTTAATGATCGGATAATGGGTACAGCCGAGAATTAAGGTATCTATGGATTGCCGTATCAACGGTTCCAGATAAATCCGGGCAACCATTTCCGTTACTTCAGAGTCAATCCAGCCCTCTTCAACCAGCGGCACAAAAAGGGGACAGGCTTGAGCAAAAACCACCACATCCGGCGCTATTGATGAGAGCACAGAATTGTACTTACCCGCGGAAACAGTGGCGCTTGTTCCAATGACACCAATCCGCCGGTTTTTGCTTTTTTGCAACGCCGCCCGGGCCCCTGGCTGGATAACACCAATAACCGGAACAGAACTGAGTTCAACCACATTTTCCATGGCAACACTGGATACGGTGTTACACGCCACTACAATCAATTTAACGCCCTGAGACTGTAAATACCGGGTGATTTGAACGGCAAACTTCCGGATCGTTTCCGGGCTTTTTGTACCATAAGGAACCCGGGCCGTATCACCGAAATAGACAATCGATTCCTGCGGAAGATATTGAATCAGCTGATTAACAACGGTCAATCCGCCCAGACCGGAATCGAACACACCGATCGGTCTGTTATTCAAATCTGATTTAGCCGGAGATGGTTTTATCACTTAACTCCTTAAACTCTAATATGCTTTTATATATCGCTTCGGCCATTTTCTGGCGATGTTTGGGGTTGTTTAGTTTCTTCGCTTCCTCTTTATTGGTGTTATAGCCAAGCTCACAGAGTAATTTTGGCATGTCGGCGCCCACCAGAACATAGAAACCGGCCTGTTTTACTCCTCTGTTTTTTTGAGCGACCATTTGGGTGAAATTCCGGGAGTGGAGACTGGCTAAAAGCTCACTGTCTTTCATGTTTGTTGAATGAACCATATTTGCCAGAATGTTAGTAATGTCATCATATCCCTGGTATTTTAGCTTATCCGCATCATCTTCAAGGTGAATCACTGAGTTTTCCGTCTCTGCAATTTTTATGGCTTCTTCGGATCTTCCGGGACGTAGCAGATAAAATTCCAGACCTTCTGCGTTTGAAATATTTTTTGTTGCATTCACATGCAGACTGATAAATAATTTTCCGTCAGCTTGATTAGCAATTTCAGACCGTTTCCAGATGGGAATAAACACATCGGTTTTACGAGTATAAACAACCTTAATTTTCCGGTTTTTTTCCAGGAGCTTTCCTACCCGCAAGGCCACGTCCAGCACAATGTCTTTTTCATGCATGTAACCCCAGCGCCCCGGGGTCCCCGGATCTTTACCCCCATGACCGGGATCAAGGACTATAGTATCAATAATCCATGCGGTCTTGGCTTCTTCAATCTTACGTTTAATATCACGATTTAACGGTAAAAACAGGGAGAGCAGAATATCGTTAGTCCGCATATCAAAATGAACGTCGGCAGATTTAAATTGCCGGTTTAATTGAAATCCGATCTGAACCGAGGAGCCGGTTGGAATCGCAACGACCTTTTGGAATGAATTTGTGGGAAAAATTGAGGACAGAGTCGCAGAGTCGCAATTAGCTCCGTAAATGGTTAGATAGAGCCAATCTTCCCCTTTAAAAAAGGTCGAAAAATCGGAATCCGTAAATGTGCCCGGGGCTTTAATCCGAATCGCCACCCCATTGGCTTTTTCCTCAAAACGAATACTTGTCAGATCGGAAATACCCGCCACTTTACCGCCCGGAGTCTTCGCCCGGCTGAAATGGTCAATTCGGTTTTCATTGACATAGATTGTCTCGGCAGTCGGGGATATTGCGTACTGTAATTCTGGAAGCGTATTCTGCTTGACCAATGTCAAAAACGAAACGGCCGGTACAAAAATCTGTTCGTCAATTAGCACCGCCGGTCCGGGCATCTGAAATACCTGAGCGTCAAACATTAAAAATGAATTATTGGCTGTTAATTTGATTTTGTTTTTTTCAAAGAACAGGACAATTTTTCCGCTCTCTTTGCGGTAATATGTTCTGATCCCGAAAGCCTCCGCAAAATCCTGTGCTGACAGATAACGGGTTTTCTCAACAGTCAGGATTTTAATCGGATGATCCGTGTTCTTTGGTACCGGATAACTGACAAGCAGGTTCTCCGATACCGAAGCGGCAAGCATTCCCGACAACATTATAAATAGTATTACAAATTTTATCTTCATCACAATCGGGGGGAAATTACGAACTACCGCTTCATAAATCAACCACCATCTGGAATTCCACCAGAAAAGTTTTCATGAACTCTGATTCCGTAACCAGACGCCGGGCCTGGGTTTTTAACGATAATGCGGCAGTCAGCTTATTCCGAAAGCGATTCTGAATTATAATAAAGTAGCGATAACCGGTACCGTACAGTGAAACCATATTAAAACGCAACGGAATCCCCGGTTCATACAGATAAATTCTGGTATCATAGACCGGCGAATAAAACTGCGTTGTGCCCACGGTCAGATCCATTGTTTTTATTTCACTGACAGAAAGCGATAAACTGGTTCCGATACCTCTATCGTGATTGATTTCATTAACAATGCCCCTGAACGACATTGAAACATTTTTTTGAAAATAGTATCGGGCCGAAACAGTTGTCTGATATTTTGCACTACTGCCAATGGACAATTTCCGCTTCAGACGAAAGTTGATAAAATGTTTGGCTGGCCAGCGGTGATCCAGATATATGACTGCATCCGAACCGCGAAGTGGTTCAACGCCTTTCTCAAAGGACCTGTTTTCAGAATAAAAATCAAGATACCCTCCGGCCCGGTTTCGCTGATTAATTTTACACTGCATCCCCAAATAGACTCCCCGTTCATTACCGCCGGAACCGGAAAACTCTTTCATGGCTGAAGACAAACGAGTTGAAAAATAATCGGAAAAATAGCGGTATTGAATACCCAGAGTATACTGGTTTGACTGGAAAACAAAACCCTGGACAACTGCATATTCCTCAGAATTCAAAGCCGCGACTTCGCCCGAAAACCGCCAGTCACCTAAATCGATTTTCTGATAGATCGAGAAACCGCTCTGCCGGTACTGATTGAAATAATCACGGACCGGAAAGGAGTAGCGCGATTGAAAAACCAGAATTCCACCCAGAAATCGGCTGTCTGTATACACCAGACCTCCGCACAGTGTGTTTTCTGCTAATGTATCCTTTGCGGCTATTTCGGAATCAGTGCCGTGAATGCCGGTTTCACGAAACGACTGTACGGTTGAATCTTGAATCGTGGCGTCAAGCCGGCGACTTGAGACACCGGAATACAACGCCAAATGTTTCCATTGCTGACTGACATAGGCGCCCTGGAGATAACGGTTTTCATCGGAACCGGAATACGCACCGAACCGCGGTGTCCCGGCCAGAATATTCCCGGCAACCGAGCTGCCCTTAAAAGCCATGTTGCTCCGGGCAAACAGCAGTCCATGCCCCCAATCCAACTTGAAGGACGACAAGCCAAGGACACATTGACCGGAGAAGGGCCTCGTCGTCACACTGAGGTTTCGATAATCCCAAAGTGTTCTTTCGCCCTGGTCTCTCTCGGTGATAAAACCAATCGCTAACCGTCGGCCAAACTCGACTTTTCCTCGGGTTAAACTCTTATGTAAATCCACCGTATTATTCTTGTTTACCGACGTGTAATTCATGAATTGAATGTCTGACTCATGCTGTTTTGATTCCAGAATAAAAAAGAATTGGACAACATTCAATTCCTGCTTTTCTAGTTTTGTTTTCGATTGAAATTCTTTCCAGCTCTCCACTTGTGGATATCGATATTTAAAGCCGGTTAGCTGCTCTATGAGATCATCATTTAACGGCAAGGCTTCGATGTCCGCCGGACTACAACGGTTCCAGTTCAGCGGATTGTTCAGATAAGCTTCAAGATATATTTCCAGGTCTTCTTCGGAAATATCTTCCGGGAATAATGAGATATTCAATGCATCAACAGATAAAACATCCCCACTTAAGACCATCAGGCTACAAAGCAGCAAAATCCCCAGAAAGCTTGTTTTCATTTAAAACCGCACCCAATACCATAATAGAGGGTATAGGGCAATGTTTGATGATGCTGAAACGCGAAATCAACCGAGAGACTTTTCCAGTATATTGAAATCCCTCCGGAATAGCGGTCCGGATTGAGCTGGGTGCCGAACTTCAGATCCATAAAATCAAAGGGTTTAATAATTGCACCTACTCGCAGTGAAAACGGAAATTCGGTGTCTTTAAACAGTTCGCCGCACACTTCCATTTTCGAGAGAGGAGCATACCGGGCGCCCAGTGAAAAACATTCCGGCAGAGGATCGGAACATTTGTATATGGTCGGGCTGTTTATATTTTGAAACAACAACCCAATTTGCATTTGCTCGCTTAAATTCCATACCGAGCCAAGGCTCAGGCCAATTGTCGTCGAGCTTTGATACCCCGCAATAGCAATATTATACAAGTGAACCGTTAAGCCAAGAGATAATATATTTTTCAGGCTTTGCCCGTAGCTGATCCCGGCTGTTTTTTCCTGATAAACCGTGTTCCCGAAATTTTGCAAATAAAGACCAAAGCACTTTTGTTTAATGGAACTCCAACCCAGCTGGGCCTGGTAGTAATCCAGACCGGTCAGGCCGTATAAACGGGCATAATCGACCCGCATCACCATGGATTTTTGCTCAGCCAGAAATGCGGGGTTCAGCGAACAAATATATAATGAAGTTATCGAGCCCAGGGCAATTGAGCTAGTGTTGATCGATTGTACTTCAAAGGCCGCCAGACAGAATGTCGGCAGCAGAATCAGCACTATAATCAATTTTCGACACATCGTCAGAACAAGATCAACATTCCATCTGTTACACTCATATCCTCAACTCAATCCAACAGAAAAACGGCACTGCCGACAACAGTACCTGATAAACTATGTTATTTATCGTCGTGGTCTGTCAGATGACTTTAGTTTTAAATATCATCCGACGAACCATTAATCCTGACTACTTTTTCTTCTGTTTGCCTTTTTTCGCATCTTCAGCCTTGCGTTCACTGCTGGGAACAAAGGTATTCAATTTTTCCCGAACGATCATGGGGTGATCGCGATTGTGCAGGCACATGATTCCCTCAATCATGAATTCTTTCATCATTATTTCTTCATCCGAGCGCCGTTTTAATTTACCCCCCAGAGGGATAAATAGTAAATTTGCCAGAATCAGGCCATAAAATGTCGTTAGCAGGGCCAAACCCATACCACTTAAAAGTTCCTTCATTTTGGTGGCAATATCAAATTCAAAGGAGCCGGCAGCGGCTCCCACGTCCGCTCCGATACCGCCACCGGTAAAATTTTTCATCATTACGATCAGACCAACAATGGTACCAACCATCCCGAAGGCCGGGGCATACATCCCCATATAGAAAAACAGTTCCTGCCCGATAGTATGCCGTTTTTCCATATTAGACAGTTCAAGGTTCAGATAATTACGCAGGCGATCCTGATCTTTTTCGTTGATAGCCAGTTCAATTCCGCTGCGCATAAAGCGATCTTCTATTTTATCCAGTTCTCCCTCGAGTGACATGAGATTTTGTTTCCGCGCTTTTGACGAAAGGTCTGTAAACTGATCGATTATCTTCTGGTATCCACCCTTTGTATTGCGGAATGCATTTTTTAAAACTTTAAATACACTTAAAATATTTTTAAGCGGATAATTTACAAATGTTGCTGCGAGTGTTCCTCCCAGAACCAACAACAGTGCCGGTAGATTCCAGAAAAATTCCGCCGAGCCACCCTTGGCTGTAATCGAATAAACGACTAAAGCAATTCCAGTAGCTAGCCCGAAAAGAGTGGCGATATCCATAAACAGTCCTCTATGATCTTATTCCTTGCATAACCGTTATAGGGAAAAATTAATAAGAATATTCGATAAAGCAATCTTATTTTTGGGCCGGCCTTTCGATTACCCGAAAAACCTTTTCTCCCTTTTTAGCCATCCGGTACCGCTCCCGGGCCAGCCTTTCAATATATTCCATGTCTGTTTCCAGGCGGTTCCGTTCGGCTTGCATTGAGTCTTGTTCCAGTTTTAATTCGGCAATATGATCTGTGATCCGGTTTTTTTGTTTATTGAGCACATAAATTTGATACAGGCCATAATCACCAATGACAAAAAAAATTATGAACAGGGTAACAAAGGACAACACACCCAGAATCCAGTACAAGCGCCTGATGTTTTCAGCCTCAGGCTTGTGTTTGTACCGGACTCTGGCTGTTTTTTTTGCCATTATTTCAGAATATTTAATCCCCAGAAGATGGCTTCATCTTCCAGTTCTTCTTCAATTCTCAACAGCTGGTTGTACTTGCAGATCCGGTCGGTCCGGCAGGCGGAACCGGTTTTGATCTGGCCGGCGTTCATGGCTACGGAAAGATCGGCGATGGTCGTATCTTCCGTTTCACCGGAGCGGTGCGAGATAACGGTGGTAAAACCGCTGCGATGAGCCATATTAATGGCATTCAGTGTTTCCGTCAGTGTGCCGATTTGGTTTAATTTGATCAGTATTGAATTAATCGCTTTCTCTTCAATAGCACGTCCCAGTCGTTCGACATTGGTCACCGTCAGATCATCACCAACAATCTGGATCTTATCGCCCAGCTCTTTTACCATATATTTCCAGCCGTCCCAGTCGTCTTCGGCCAATCCGTCTTCAATGGAAACAACCGGATATTTCGCTACCATATCTTTGTAATACTGAACCATCTCTTCCGATGACAATGAGCGGTTTTCCGATTTTAACTCATATAGCTTTGTTTCCTTGTTATAAAACTCCGACGCCGCCGGATCCAGCGCAATGAAGAGTTCTTTGCCAATTTTATAACCTGTTTTTTCGGCTGCTTCGAGAATAATTTCAATGGCTTCAACGTTTGAGCGCAGGTTCGGCGCGAATCCGCCCTCATCGCCAACGGCCGTGTTCAGTCCCTTGGCCTTCAATACAGATTTCAAATGATGAAATGTCTCGACGCCCATTCTCAGCGCTTCACGAAACGAGGTAGCGCCCGCCGGAAAAATCATAAATTCCTGTAAGTCAACGTTATTATCGGCATGGCTGCCGCCATTCAGGATGTTCATCATCGGGACCGGCAGGACACGGGCATTGGTACCGCCAATATATTTATAAAGCGGAAGGCCGACGACATCGGCGGCAGCTTTGGCAACGGCCAGCGAAACGCCGAGAGTTGCATTGGCGCCCAGTTTGCCCTTGTTGGGTGTTCCATCGATATCAATCAATAGATTATCAATATATGCCTGATCAAGTACATCTTCGCCGATGATTTCCGGGGCGATGATTTCATTTACATTCTGAACAGCCATTAAGACGCCTTTGCCCATATAGCGGCTTTTATCACCATCCCGCAGTTCCACGGCTTCATGTTCACCCGTGGAGGCGCCGGAGGGAACGGCAGCGCGGCCGTAAAAACCACTCTCGGTCAACAGTTCCACTTCAATGGTAGGATTGCCCCGTGAATCTAAAATCTCTCGGGCATTTACATCAATTATCGTACTCATTTTAAAACTCCTTTTATGGTTGTTTGGTTATTGTAAAAATATCAAGCAAATTTACTGATAAGGAATCACTTAATCAATAATCTCGCACGAATAATAATTTCTCCCCCTAATCAGTATTATTGAAATATTGGGCTATTTCGATGTATATTACTGCGCTTTTTAGATAAACCTACAGGATAACCATGCAAAAAATAAAACGACTTGCGATATTGACCAGCGGGGGAGACGCCCCCGGCATGAATGCCGCCATCCGGGCCGTGGTACGCACGGCGATTGATGAAGGCATTTATGTATTCGGCGTTTACGGCGGTTTTGAGGGATTGATCGAAGGAGAAGTGATGCCCATGTCTCGTCGTTCTGTCAGTAATATTATTCAAAAGGGCGGCACTTTTCTGAAAACCTCCCGCAGTGAAGCATTCCAACACAAAGCCGGCCGCAAGCGCGGCGCCGATGTCCTCAAAGAGTGGGATATCAATGATTTAGTTGTTATCGGCGGAGACGGCAGCTTCCATGGTGCCCACGCATTATATGATGAGCACCAAATCAATGTGGTTGGAATTCCCGGCACCATCGATAACGACATCTACGGCACCGACCTGACAATCGGCTACGACACAGCGGTCCACACAGCGTTGGATTCCATTGATAAGATCCGTGATACCGCAGCGTCCCACGACCGGATTTTTCTGGTTGAAGTCATGGGGCGCCACGCCGGTTTCATTGCCCTCGAAGTCGGTATTTGCGGCGGTGCGGAAGAAATTCTTGTTCCGGAATCCGATACCAGCCTCGAATACCTCGGTGAAATGATCAAAACCTGGTCAAAGGCGGGAAAAACCAGCAGCCTGATGGTTGTCGCAGAAGGGCACAAGCTGGGATCCGCTAATGAAATTGCCACAAAGTTAAAGGAAAATTTTAATGTCGGCTGTCATGTCTGCGTTCTGGGTCATACCCAACGGGGTGGCAGTCCAACCGCATCCGACCGTCTGCTGGCCAGTCGTTTAGGCTACCACGCCGTCCATGCACTGTTGAAAGGCAAGACCGATATTATGGTGGGCTGGTCCAATAATCATGTTACCTATACTTCTTTGCCGGAATCCTGGGAAAAGAAAAAACCGCTGGATCCGGAATTACTGAAAATCTACCGGATATTGTCAACATGAGCAGAAAAAAAGATATCAGCGCCCTGACCATCGACCAGGTACTGAAAGTCATTTCAATCTTTCGGGAGCGATCACTGGACGGTATCATCGAAAAAAGCGTCGATTTAATTCCTCAGATTTTCAAATGGAAGGGCTGTTCTATTTTCCTGTATGATGACGAGGACGATGTGGTTCGTATGGTCAAAACCAGCGGCCTGTCAACTCCCACATCCGATGAAGTCATCTACAAACGGAATGAAGGGTTGACCGGTTGGGTGTTCGAAAATCAGAAGCCGCTTCTGATTCGTGATTTGAACAAAAAATCCGATGCCGATCTGGGAAAACTGGGCGAAAACCTGCACTGGGTCGGCAAATTCACCGAATCCGATCACCAAAAAGCAAAATCCTTCATGGCGGTCCCGCTGCTCAGCTATCAGGAACGCTTTATCGGTCTCTTCCGGACGGCCTCTGATGATAAAAATTTTACAAATTCCGATCTCGAAGTCTTTTCTCTGATTGCCCGTTATGTGGCAATGGCGATTGACAATTCCGAATATTTGCGGCGTGAGCGGCGGAAGGCCGAATACCTCGAATTGCTGATGAAAGTCGGTACCCAGGTGCTGTCGTTTTTTGAATTGAGCGAGCTGCTGGAATTCGTGGCCGAAAACACGGCCAAAACCATCGGCTCAGAAACCTGTGAAATTTACCTGCGCAAAAAAACCGACAAAGACACACTGGTCCTCAAGGGTGGCTACGGAATTCCCAAAGACCTAATAAATGTCGCTGAACATAAAGTTGGTGAAGGACTGACCGGGACAATTGTAAAAGAAAACCGCACCATACGTTCACGAAACGTACTGACCCTGCCTGACTACAAAGGCAAATACCGAAAAGCCATTAAGGACCATCTGAAATTTGGCGACCGGCTGACCTTTCTAGGCATGCCAATTAATATCAAGAATGAGACCCAGGGGGCGATCAAACTCTACAATAAACTTCCGGGCGCTGAACGAGATAAGTTTTTTACTGAAGATGATGAACAGTATCTTCAGATTATGGTCGATATGATTTCTGTAGCTATCGAAAATGTCCAGTATTTAGACTCGATGAAGTACTCGGCGGTCTCCACAATGAAAAACCAACGCCTGACCGCCCTAGGGACCCTGGCCATGCGGATTCCCAACGATGTCGTCAATCCATTAACGGAAGCCCAACTGAGTCTCGGCAATTACCTGAAAAAAATCAAAAACGGCAAAACCGAATCCCCTGAATCCAGTATTGAGCGGTTTGAACAGATTCTGGTCAATCTTAAAAATGTAGCCAATGAGGTCCGGGTCCTGCAGGAATTTTCCACGAAGGCCGGCTTTATCCATGTCAAGCGTACCTGGCAGGAGCTTCTTGATGAAGCCCTGCTGTATCTCACAAACGATATACTTTCCTATAAAATTATAATTCAGCGTAATAAAAGTGAAGAGCCCAACATTCCTCAACTGGTTGTGGACCCCAATGCAATAACCGAGGTTCTGGTCACGCTGATCTCACTAATAATCTCACGCTTTGAACATTACGGCTCGACTTTGTGGATCGAAACCCAGGTAAAGGACAACAAAATACTCGTTACCAATATCGCCGGTTCCGATAATATAGCCGGAGTTGAAATTCATAAAAAATCCGTGAACGAACTGTTTGGTGATGGAAAAAGCTACAGCCCCTACCAATTTTCCCTTGAAGTGGTCCGGGAACTGGTTGGAAACGATTACAACGGCACAATAACCCTACACGAAAATGATTCGAATTTGCGTTTGACACTGGAAATACCAATAGAAAGATAGTTTATGTTTTACAAAGATATTTTACTGATCGATGACAGCGAACCATTCTGTAAAAGTATCCAGGAAACCCTGGAAGATAATGGCTGGTCAATCATATATAATACCAATCCTGAAGCCGGCCTGGCCTTTCTCCGGGAAAAACAATTCAAAGTCGTTCTGCTGGATATTCGTATGCCGAATATGTCCGGGCTTGATTTTCTGGCGGAGCTTGAAAAGCAGCAGCTGGTCCAGCGGAACTATGTGATTGTACTGACGGGCGAAATTACGATCGAAAACGCAGTGGATTCCCTGCGCCTCGGCGCCAGAGATTTTATCCAAAAACATGCGGTTGTGGAATACCCGGACCTGTTCCTGGAACGCATTGAAAAGGGGTATGCCTGGCAGAAAGAACGGATTGAGAACGAAAAACTGGCAAAAGAGCGTCGCCGCGCTATAGAAGAAAGCCGATTAATTGTAAAAAGTGTCGGCCACGACATGTCCGGCAGCTATTACGCCTCACTGATGCTGCGACTCCAAACCTTGCAACGTAAGATCGAAAGCTTTAAAAATGAAGTCGAACACTGTTTTGACACCATTCAGAATAAAAACAGTCCCGAAACTATGGCAGAGTGCCGGGACCGGGTGCTGAAAATTGCTGAAGAGGGCATTGAAAAAGGAAACGGAATCATTACGCTGATGGGGTTTTTCAAAGAGCTGGGAGAAAAACTCAAACATCTGGGCCAGGCTATCGATATTGATAAAAGCCATAAAAAAACTGTCGACCTGAACGCCCTGGTCAAAGAGGCAATCCACTTGTTTACCGATTCCCAGCTGGTAGCAAATCCCGACGTCAAATTGATTGAAGAATATTCCGCTGAAGCGCTGAAGATCAGCGCCAGCGAAGAAGATCTGATCAGAGTTTTTGTCAACCTTGTTGAGAATGCTTTCAAAGCCATGGACGGCAAGGGCACACTGACGGTAAAAATCTATCGTGAGAATGGTTTTGCAATCGTCGATATATCCGATACCGGCGTCGGGATTCCCGAAGATAAAATTGAGAAAATCTGGCGCCCCGATTATACCCATTGGGCCGGAAAACAGGGTACCGGCCTGGGCCTGATGATCTGTAAAAAGGCCGTTGAAAATCACGAAGGCGAAATATATGTCAAAAGTGTTGCCGGACAGGGAACCACTTTTACGATAAAATTCAAACTGATATAGAAAGGATCTGAAAATGGCTGTTAAAAAAATTCTTCTGGTAGATGATAAAGCCCTTTTACGCGATGCTTTGATCGAATATCTGGGTTCTGAGGAATATGAGATTATTGAAGCAGAGGATGGCGAAAAAGCTGTTTCTTTATTTAAAGAGAATGACTACGATGTCGTAATTCTGGACCACAATCTTCCGGGAATCGACGGATACAAAACATTAAAATTGATGAAACAAACCAAATCCAATATTCCCGTCATCGGCCTTACTGGAGAACTGACCATTGAAATTCGGGAAAAATACCTGTCGATGGGAGCTTATGATATCCATGCCAAGTCTGCGATCTACGAAAAACTCATCCCTACACTGAATGCTGCCCTGAAAGGCGAACAACATCCAACCGGCGACGCCAAACCGGATTTTATCCAGTTGGCAGACACACTCAAAGAGGAAGGCCGCTGGGAAGAATCTGCCCTTTATCTCAAAGAGGCGGGTATAGAGCAGAAGACACTGGGACACAGTGGTAAAGCCAACGAATTGTTTGAAGAAGCCATTAACCGATATATCCGGGCCGGCCGCCGATCTAAAGCAATTGAAATCGAAAAAATGATCAGTGACTGAGAATTTGTATTAAAAAAATGATTTTTAAGAGGGATTTGACATCTTACCGACGGAAATATCTTGACATTTAACTTTCAGTCGTGTAACATAAGATCGACTTGTAAAAAACGTAATCAACCAATAAGGAGGAATTTATTATGGCAGAAAAAGTATCAAAATGTGGCGTAAAGAAGGAAAAAGGATACCTCTATTATCTTGACAAAAATGGTAATGTGGCCCGTTCAAAAATGGCCCGTGGCGGCGAAAAAGGCGGCGGCGCTCAAGTCGTTAACAGCTGTGGCGTTAAAAGAGAAGCCGGTTATCTGTATTTCATTGATAAAGACGGCGATGTTTCTCGTGCAAAGATGGCCAGAGGAAGAAAATAATTCCTTCTCTTTAGCGACAAAAATATTGTAAAAAAGACTCTGCTTTCCGGCGGAGTCTTTTTCATTTTATTGACATGTTATTTTCTCAAAATTTATTATATTAGTTAGCGTGAATACAAGATTACAAACCAGAGATTTCTTCCTGATTCTGATCTGTCTGCTGGCTATCGCAAGCGCCGGATATTTTGAATTGTCCAACTATCATCGGGCCTTTCCCGAACACGCCATCGACTTCCAGGTTAATCGGAAAGAAGCCCAAAGCATTGCCCTGAACTTTCTGGCAAAAATGGACATTGATCCCGGCGCAAAAATTCACGCTTCCGCGTTTGAATTTGACAACACGGCCAAAACATTTATCGAAAAAGAGGTGGGGCTTGAGGACGCCGAAGATTTACTGACTAATCGCTTTCGGATCTGGCAGTGGACCAATCGCTGGTTTGAACCCCTGAGTCGTGAGGAAATTTTTATCGGTGTCACCCCAAAAGGCGAAATCACTCAGTTTCTTCATAAAATACCCGAAGAGGTTCCTGCCGATCTTTTGTCGATAGATGAGGCCCGGCGATTAAGCCATCAATTTTTAACTGAAATCATTCAGATTAATCCTGAAGAGTGGGAATTCATCGAGGACAAGACCGAAGTTAAACCCAATCGAGTGGATTACCGCTTTACCTATAAAAATAAAAATGTGGAAATATACGACGCCACCTACCGGTTCGACGTTACGGTTCAGGGAAATGAGATTGGCGAATACCGGGAATATCTGCATGTTCCCGAAGACTGGAAACGCAGTTATCAACGTCTGCGCTCACTGAACGCCACCACCGCCACCACCGCCGATGTTTTCTTTATCATTCTGATGATCACAATCGTGGCGTTCTTCATTATATATCTGAGCCGCAAACAGATAAATATCAAAACATCGGTCACTTTCGGGCTGATTGCATTTTTTTTGAAATTCTTATCCGAGCTGAACCTGCTGCCGCTCTATAAATTTCATCTGGACATCAACCAGAGCATGGGCGCTTTTTACGGCGATTTTTTCGTCAGCATTTTCCTGCAATCGCTGCTGTTGGCATTAATTATAACCATTCTTACCGGAGCCGGTGAACTAATCTATGCACGAAGCTATCCCGGCCGGATTCCGCTGGGGCGGCTGTTTTCACGAAAAGGCCTGCAGACAAAACATGCCTTTTTCAGTATTTCAGTCGGAATTACCCTGGCAGTGGTATTCATGGCGTTTCAGACACTTTTCTATCTGGCCGCAAAACGATTTGGGGCCTGGTCCCCGGCGAACATCTCTTATTCCGACACACTGAATACGGCATTCCCCTGGATACTAATTCTGATCGGCGGATTTCTGCCGGCGGTGCTCGAAGAATTTTCCTTTCGCCTTTTTGCGATCCCGTTCATTGAAAAACTACTCAAATCCAAACTTCTGGCAATTCTGATTCCCGCCGTTATCTGGGGATTTGCCCATGCGAATTATCCCAACCAACCCTTCTGGATAAGGGGTTTTGAAGTGTCTGTTTTTGGTATTATTATCGGTTTTATTTTTCTGAAATTCGGTATCCTGACCGTTCTGGTCTGGCACTATATGGTCGATGCTATTTATTCATCCATGCTGCTGCTCAGAACCGGTGAGCCCTATCATGTTATCAGCGCCTCAATTGCATTGGGTGTTATCCTGATTCCGTTGCTTTATAACATTATCCTGTACCTGAAAAACAGAGGATTCGCCGATTCCGACACCCTGCTATCAACAGCCGTTCCGCCTCCCAAGTCAGCACAAACACCGACAGGGCCGGAAGAGACCTGTCCTTCCTACATCACAGCCTATCAAAAATTATCGCATGAACAACTAAAGACAATCCTGGTTATGATCATAATATTTATCGCGGTACAATGGATCCCCTTTGAAATAATCGGTGATTATTATAAGTATTCGGTGCCCCGTTCGGAAATTAAACAAACCGCCATGGATTTTCTACAGGAAAGGGGCGTTGACCCGGACAATTTCAAAAATACAATGGTGTTGATCAATAATTACTCCGATTTAAATGGGCGCTATATACTTGAGCACAGCACGGTTAAAAATTTCAATTCCATTCTGGCTCGCCATCTGAATAATTCAGTGGTGTGGAAAGTCCGCTTTTACCGCCCGCTGGACAAGGAAGAATACGATATTTACATTCATCCCAGTGAAAAATCCGTGATCAGTTTTGAGCATCTTCTCCCGGAGTCCGCCGAAGCATTTTCGCTGGACAAGGATGCCGCCCGCTTCAGGGCCAAGGAGTTTCTTGCGGGTCGGGGTTTGCGCCTGTCGGATTTTAAATTGGTGGAAGATTATTCGCGGCAGCTGCCGAACCGCACCGAGCATACCTTTATCTGGGAAGCCAAAGACCTTCATCCGGCCAACGTTGGCGATGGAACTCTGCGCTTTAAAACGATCGTCACCGGCGATGCTGTTTCGAGCTTCACTGTTTTTTATAAAATTCCTGAAGAATGGAAACACGCTAAAACCCGCAAAACATTTTTTGATTCCCTGCGGCTGGGGATTCAGATCGCCGCGCTGTGCCTGATCGCAATCCTTTCAATTTTCGTAATGACCAGACAGATGAAATCCATAACTGTAGAATGGAAAACACCGCTGATTATCAGTACAATCCTGGGCTGTTTCTGGCTAATCCTTGAGCTGGTTAATTATCCAATAGCACTGATCAATTATAACACCAGCTGGGGAATTCAGGTCTGGACAGTTTTCTGGGTGTTGATAACACTGCTCCGGATTCTGACAATTACCCTGATTATCTTCCTGCTAACGACTCTGGTTTTATCGGTATATCCCCGGTGTCAGACGACGTTAAAACGGGATTGCCGGTATCACTTCTCCCGGGACGCTATTTTTTCCGCAATCCTGATCAGCGTCGGAATTTTTGCAATCCAGCATCTGACATACTGGCTGGCAATTAATGTTGCACCGACTGTCATTCAACCGGATTTTCAAATGCCTCGTTCGATCAATTATTTTTTATCACCATTACACGCAATTTTATCAATTGTCAGCCGTGGAATTATCTTTGCTGCGGTCGCCGGTATCGGAATATTCTGGATTCGGAAAATCATCCCGCGGCAATCGAACCAATTTATCATTGTTGCCTTACTGCTGGCCATTTTTATTCCCGATTCCTACGATAATATTCGTGAATATATTGTCCTTTACATATCTTATGCCGCAATTATTGCCTGGCTATGGATCGCAATTGCCTGCTTTTTGCGGAATAATATACCCGCCTATTTGTACACGGGTTTGATTTTCACAGCAGTGAAGATTTCTGAAAATCTGATAGTATCCAGAACGCCAAAGAGTTATGTCGGCGCTCTGTCGATTTTGTGCATTGTAACAATTTTACTGATTTGGTTACTAACCGAAAGGAAGGATGTCAAATTAGGAGACTGGATCAGACAAACCGCCAGACGAATCATGATAAACAAGTAACAAAACAATTTTTCTTTTTGAATTGTTCGCAAATTAGATAAAATTCATTCAATGAAATCAAATCCGATTAAACATAAAAAAATCCAGAATTCCGATCTGTTATGTCAGATCGAAAATAAAAAATTACGAGAAAAAATCCAGGAAAGCCCTGCAGAGGTTCAACAATATCTTTCGGCACTTTGCAACCAGATACAGGATTTATCAAAAATCGGTGCAGCACTGTCCGCGGAACGGAATCTACCCAAGCTGCTTGAGATGATTCTCGAAGAAGCCCGGCATTTTACCAATTCCGATGGCGGGACTCTATATATGATGAATGATGATGGACAATCTTTGCGTTTCGAAATCGTGCAGACCAGCTCGCTGAATATTCGTATGGGGGGCACCTCCGGAAATACCATCGACTGGTATCCGGTCCGGCTCTATCTCCAAAACGGCAAGCCAAATCACGCCATGGTTTCTGCACATGTCGGTTTATCCGGCGAAGTAATCAATATTCCCGATGTTTACGACGTCAAAGGTTTTGATTTCACCGGCACTCGGGCATTTGACAGTAAAACCGGCTATCGCTCCAAATCCATGCTCGTCGTCCCCATGCGCAATCACGAAGACGAAATCATCGGTGTTCTGCAATTACTGAATGCACTCAATCCTGTTACCAATGAACCCATTCCCTTCACAAATGCCGACCAAGGCCTGATTATTTCACTCGCGTCCCAGGCCGCCGTCGCCATTACCAATACCCGTCTCATCCATGACCTGGAACTGCTCTTGGAATCCTTCATCCAGGTAATTGCGTCCGCGATTGACGAAAAATCACCCTACACCGGCGGTCATATTGAACGGGTTGCGAAACTGACCATGATGATCGCGGAAAATATAAACAACATCGATTACGGCATATACGCGCCACTTTTTCTGAATCACGATGAATTAAAAGAATTACGCATCGCATCATGGATGCACGATATCGGAAAAATCACAACCCCCGAATATGTCGTCGATAAATCCTCCAAGCTGGAAACCATCTATGACCGGATCAATACAGTCAGCGCCCGGTTTGAGGTGTTGAAACGAGACGCTAAAATCGAACTCCTTGAACATAAGCTCAAAATTGCCAACGGTGAATCTCTGGAAAACATTGAAACAGTTGAGGAAAGTTACCGGGCAAAAATCAGGGCAATTGATGACGATATCGCATTCATTACCACCGCCAATATCGGGGGTGAATATATGGCCCCCGAGAAACAGGAGCGGGTAAAGGAGATTGGACAACAAAAAATTGAAATGGTTAATGAAACCCGGGATTTGCTGGATGAAGATGAAATTCTCAATCTCTGCATTCCCAAGGGCACTCTCACCAACGAAGAACGTGAAATTATCAACCACCATGTGGTTATGACCATTACTATGCTGGAAAAACTTCCGTACCCGAAAAAACTGCGCCGGGTTCCCGAATATGCCGGCGGGCATCACGAAAAACTCGATGGTACCGGCTACCCGTATGGTCTCAATGAAGACCAGTTATCACCTCAGTCCCGCATGATGGCATTAGCGGATATTTTCGAGGCGCTCACCGCTCGCGATCGTCCGTATAAAAAAGGGAAAACCCTCTCCGAAGCCATGAAGATCATGGGCTTTATGGCTAAAGATAAACACATCGATCCCGAGCTGTTCAAGATTTTTGTTCAGGAAAAACTTTACCTGAAATACGCTCAGGAAAATATGGATCCGTCCCAAATTGACGACATCGATCCAAAAGTTGTCCAATAATTACTATTCCACAATCCATTCAATCCCTAAATTACGCGCCGATGGAAAAACCGGTTAAAAAACATCAGGAAATTGAATTGTCAATCAGCGATCTGGCCTACGGCGGTGCCGGACTCGCCCATATCGACGATTTTGTAATCTTTGTAAAAAACGGCATACCGGGACAAAAAGTAAAGGCCCGGATTACCAAAGTCAAATCCAGTTTTGCCGAAGCAAAAATCCTGAACATTATCGAACAGAGTCCACAATTTCAAGCATCGCCCTGCATCTACTTTGATCATTGCGGCGGCTGTACTCATCAGCATCTCGATTATGAAACGCAACTCAGGTACCTGCACAAACAGGTCATCGATCTTTACAGCCATCTCGGCGGTTTCGGACCTGTTGATGTACTGCCCCCCGTGCCGTCACAAGGCATCTTCCGCTATCGCAATAAAATGGAATTCGCCTTTTCTGAAAAGCGCTGGCTGATTGACGATTTCGAAACCTATAAACCGGAGAATTTTGCACTGGGACTGCGGGCTCCTGGCAATTACTGGAAAGCCATCGACCTGAATGACTGCCTGATCGCTCCGGAAGAGACGTCCGTTGTTTTAGCGACCATCCGGCAATTTGCGCTGAGCAATCAGCTTGCCGCGTTCAATCAGAAAAACCATACCGGATTTCTACGACACCTGGTCCTGCGTAAAGCCTATAATACCAATCAACTGATGATCAATATCGTCACCAACAATGATCAGCATGCGATTTTCCAGCCCCTGGTGAATGAACTCAGCGCAAAACTCGATAATCTCAGCTGTGTCGTCAATACCATTACCCGGGGCTGGTCAGGAACGACGGTTGGTGAAAAACAGCACACTATTTTTGGCAACGATCACATTCTTGAAATGCTTGGCGCTCTGACATTTAAAATATCCCCGGCTTCATTTTTTCAAACCAATACCATCATGGCGGAAAAACTCTATGAGATCGTGCGGGAATATGCCAGTATTTCGAAAACAAATACAGTTTGGGATTTGTACTGCGGTACCGGCAGTATTGCGCTCTATCTGGCCCGGGACGCTAAAGAGATCATCGGTTTTGAAATCGTTAAAGATGCTGTTAAAGACGCCCTGGTCAATGCGTCGCTGAACAATATTAAAAACACCCGGTTTATCGAAGGCGATCTGGACAAACTGTTTCAGAAAAATCCCGAGATACTCGACGATCTTCCCAAGCCGGATATCCTGATCGTCGATCCTCCCCGGGGTGGGATGCACCCGAAATTGGTTGATGTCGTCGCGCAATTACATCCCAAAACCATCGTCTATGTCTCCTGCAATCCGGCCACCCAGGTCCGGGATATTAAAATGCTGCTGGAACAGAAACATTATACAATCGACAAAATACAGCCCGTTGACCTGTTCCCGCACACTCCCCATATTGAGGTGGTGACAAAACTGACAGCCGCTTAAACAGCGAAAGCAATTAAAAAGGTAAAATTTGATCCAAAACAATAAAATTTCTCCAACAACGACTATTTCAGAAGAAATCGCCAATGGAATTACACACGGGATCGGCACCTTGCTTGCTATCGCCGGGCTGGTTCTGCTCGTAGTTCAGGCTGCCAGTCAAGGAAATGCCTGGCATGTGATCAGCTATTCCATCTTTGGCAGTACCATGGTTTTGCTGTATCTGTCCTCGACATTATATCACAGTATTCAACACACAAAAATTAAAGTATTTCTGAAGATCATCGATCACTCGGCCATATTCCTGCTTATCGCCGGCTCGTATACACCCTTTTTACTCGTATCGCTGCGAGGCGTATGGGGCTGGGCGCTGTTTGGCATTATCTGGGGACTGGCGATTACAGGAATCATTTTTAAAAGCGTTTATATCCATCGGTTTCGCATCCTGTCTGTTTTTATCTACATTGCCATGGGCTGGCTGGTCGTCATTGCCATGCCGCAGATTATTTATATCCTGAACCGAACTTCTCTTATCTTTCTGATTGTCGGTGGTCTCTCCTATACGCTGGGTACGGTGTTTTACATCTTTAAAAACATTCCTTTCGGGCATGCCATCTGGCACCTGTTTGTGCTGGGAGGAACAATCACCCATTTTTTTGCCGTATTGAATATTTTATAATCACTTTTTTTCTAAATTCACAAATTTTCTTATTGACTCTGCATCTTCCTGTTGGTTTCCTGCGTCAGAATATGTAATCTTTTGAACGGTTAATCCATTAGACAGGAAGGGATTCCGATGAACGGTAACGACACTGCTTCAATAAGACAAAAAATCGGACTTCTGGCCGGAATTCCCCTGTTTCTACTGATTCTCCTTTTGCCATTATCCAACACCCTGGAACCAATTGCACAACACACTCTGGCGGTAGCTATTCTTATGGCCTGGTGGTGGATTACCGAAGCCATTCCGATTCCGGCGACCGCACTGATCCCCGTCCTGGCATTTCCAATATTGAAAGTATTATCCCTCAAAGAAGTTGTTCCATCCTATGGAGACAGCAACATTTTTCTGTTTATGGGTGGATTTTTCCTGGCGATGGCAATTCAAAAATGGAATCTGCATCGACGGATTGCACTTCACATTATCAGGATTGTTGGATCGGGTCCCCACAAAATCATTCTCGGTTTTATGGTTGCTACCGCCTTTTTGTCCATGTGGATTTCCAATACGGCAACTACGATGATGATGTTTCCCATTGGTATGGCGGTCATTGTCCAGATCAGCAGATTGCTGGAAAACAGTAATAATCTTGATCAAAAAAATCTTAAATCTTTCCAGATTGCACTGATGCTGGGTATTGCCTATGCGGCCAGTATTGGTGGTATCGGGACCAAAATCGGTACACCGCCCAACATTGTCTTCGCCGGAGCCGTCCGCACACTTTTCCCCGGAGCGCCGGAGATCAGTTTTCTGCAATGGATAGGAGTCGGTTTACCACTGGTGCTGATTTTCCTTCCACTTACCTGGATACTCCTGACGCGGGTGCTCCAGCCAGTGAATTTACCTGGCCTTCAAGACAGCAGCGGCATTATCGAGGATGAATTAAAAAAGTTGGGTAAAATGAATATTGGTGAACGCCTCGTTTTACTTATCTTCATCCTAACGGCGCTGGCCTGGATTTTCCTGAAAGACATTGAGCTGGGCGCCTTTACCATCCCCGGCTGGTCAAACATGCTGGACATCGAAAACCATGTCAATGACGCCACCGTTGCCATTGGGTCTGCGATTTTACTATTTTCAATTCCGGTCAGTCTCAAAAAAAGAGAGTTTCTGCTGGACTGGGAGTGGGCGATAAAGATTCCCTGGGGCATTCTTCTGCTTTTTGGCGGCGGCATTGCACTGGCCAATGGATTTAAATGCTCCGGACTGGCCGGCTGGATTGGCGGACACCTGGGGCTGCTTTCTCACATGCCGCTGATCATTATGATTATGGCCATCTGTTTTCTGCTGACATTTTTAACAGAACTGACTTCCAATACAGCCACAGCGGCGATATTCATGCCTATTCTGGCCATGACTGCCATGGCGATGCACATTCATCCATACCTGCTGATGATCCCGGCAACCATCTCGGCCTCGTGTGCCTTTATGCTACCGATTGCGACACCGCCCAATGCCATTATTTTTGGTTCCGGCTGCGTGACCATCCCGCAAATGGCCAAAAACGGTGTAGTATTGAATTTAATAGGAGTTATTATTGTTACAATAATTACGTACCTGGTTGCAATTCCACTGTTTGGCATTGTGCTGGGACAAATGCCAGCCTGGGCACATTAAGGCAACGCCATGAATCTGATCGCTCAGTTCATTCTACGTTTTCGTATTCTACTGTTACTGATAGTTGCCGCACTTACGGCCTTTTTCATCCGCTATGTAACCGGCCTGGAGATGAGAGACGACGCTTCAACCTGGTTTTCTGAGGACGACTCAACCCTGATTCAGTATCGTGAATTTCAGGACACTTTCGATGAGAGCCAATTTATCATAGTCGCATACAACTGGAAACAACCATTTGCGGGTGACGAAATTAATTATCTGCAGCATTTGACCGACTCTCTCGCTCAACTGCCCCACATCCGCGAAGCGATCAGCCTTACAACCGTGGAAAACATTGTCGGAACCGATTATGGCCTGGAAATTAACTATCTGTTTGATAAAAATCTTGGTGTTTCGGAATTGGAAAACCGAATACAGCGCAACCCATTTATTTACGGCACCCTGGTTTCCTGTGATTTTCAGACCGTGGCTATTATGCTAATCCTGGATCGTAACACCGATAAAAATACAAGTCTGGGGGAATTCAACCGGGAAATCGATACCGGAATCAGAGACCTTCTGCTACGGGAAACTGCTCACACAGGCCGACAGTTTCATTTAGGAGGTGAACTCATAACTGACGCCGCTATTAACGAATTAATGGACCAGGATATCAGTCTCTTTTTTCCCTTATCTATGCTTATTTCAGCTATCTTTCTCTGGATTATTTTCAGAAATCTTTCATCAATACTTTTTCCACTGCTGACCGTTTTTATCGCCCTTATCTGGGTTATGGGCCTCAAGGGTCTTGTTGGTTCGCCGATCACACCGGTTTCGACAACCCTGTTTGCCTTGATTACGATTATCGGGCTGGCAAACTCGGTGCACCTGATCAGCCAATTCCGGTTGGAAATTAATACGTTGTATGACAAAAAAGCGGCCATCATCACGAGCCTGACAAAAGCCGGTGCTCCCTGTTTTTTTACATCCCTGACAACAGCAATCGGCTTCGGATCGCTGGCCACCAGTTCAATTCCCAGCATTTACAATCTTGTCCCAAAGGGAATCTTCGATGAATCTTTGCAGCAATCGGTATCTTGAGTTCATTTGTTTTATCAATCATACTGATCCCAATCGGGCTTCTATGGTTTACACCAAAACATAATATTGAAGTCACTGAAAATCGTAAACGAGACTATATGAGGAGAAAATAATATGAGTGACCTAAACAAATACATTGATAGCAGAAAAAGTAAAGATATTGAATTTTCAGAGAATTTTGATGCGGGTTATGAGAATTTCAAGATTGGTATACTTTTAAAACAGATGCGTGAAAAAGCCGGATATACTCAGGAAGAACTTGCAATTAAACTGGATACCAAGAAATCTGCAATATCAAGAATAGAAAACCATGCGGAAGACATTCGTTTGTCTACTCTGGAAAAATACGCACGCGTTCTTGGAATGAAGCTTCAAATTAGTATCTCAAATAACTGACATCCTAATCCATTCAATATAAATAAATTGCTAACGAACCTGCTTCGCCTCAACGGAGGTCTCTGGTGAAACACCTGACGCCATATTAAAAAAAACGATAACCGAAAATCTTTAATTCGGCGTCAGAGTGCTCCAAGGAAGTTCCTGGTGGAACAACCAGGTGTTGCTCCAGGAGTCCTGATGGGAAACTAAGCCATCTATCCGGAATTTGCACGGCTTTGAATTATTCTGATAATCAGTGATGAACAGGTGGAATATTCAGCTCATCGTAGCAGTTTTAATCATAAACGCTGTCTTTACATCGGGCATCTTGATACATCCTGGTAACAATCGGCCTGATACTCGTGGAGCCCCGAATTTTGCACAGACTATTCCAATGCCGGAATTTGCGGTTTAAGAATAAAATCTTCCTTCAAATCCACAATCGTTTCACCGTGTTTTTCTTTTTACAAACAGATTCATGAACAAAATACTGTTACAGTCTATATCTCCTCAAACACAAAGAAAAAAACTTCTTGTATGTTTATACCGCACAATTATATATTTTAAGTATACATATTAGGATTTAATAGTGAATGTACTCGCTCAAATTTTATCATCGAAAGTTCGATCCGGGATTTTCAGACTTCTTTTTGGAACCGAATCTCGAGAATTACATTTACGGAAAATTGAAAGAAAAACAGGATTTGCGATTGGAACAGACCGGCAACCCTGTCTTGAGGACCGGATTATATGGGATTAATAATGTCTGATATTAGGTATCTGGTACAGAAATGTGCAGATATAGACATTTTATGCCTGAATATAGACATGCAAATTTTAAGAAAAGCCCTGAGTGTAATTGAAACATATGTTAACATATAAATAGAAGGTGATTTAAAAAAGGTAGGTGAGAGGTATTAATAAATTGGATACCTACAAGTATATAAAAATAATAGAAATTTAGGTTATGAGATGAAATCAATTGTTAAGTATGTTTTCGTAGCAATTTTATGCTTTAACACTTGTTTAGCACAGGGTACAATTGCAGTTATGGAGCTGGATGCACTTGGCATTTCTATAGATGAATCTAAAGCATTGATAGATAGACTAAGATATGAGCTTCACAGTAGTGGAAATTTTACTGTTCTCGAAAGAGCAATGATGGGTGAGATTCTTAAAGAACAGGGATTTCAGTTATCAGGTTGTGTTAGTGATGCTTGTATTGTTGAAGCTGGAAGGTTACTTGCGGTTGAGAATATTATTGGAGGCAGTTTAAGTAAAGTAGGATCTACATATTCTATTTCAATCCGTTTTGTTTCAGTTGAAACGGGAAAGATATTAGGCTCAGCACAGAAGGATTTTACAAACAAAATAGATTATCTTCTTACTGATGGAATTACAATAATCGTAAAAGATTTAATAACTTCACTGGGAGCTGAACAATCTAGAAGATTAACCACCGCGAAAATGCCTCTGCAAAATTTTCCTACAGTCGGCTTCTTTATGTCAGATTTAAGTTTATCCTTGAAATCATTTGGTATTGATTTAGGATTTAATAGGAAGAAAAATTTATTCTCTATAGGAATAGAAAAGTATGAGCAAGGAAATAATATAGCAAATTTAGAATATAGGCGATTTCTCCCACATTTATCAATTTCTTTACAAACTCTAAAATCTGTACAAATTATAACACCATTTATATTATCAAGTTTTAAATACTTTAGCAATAAGAAATGGGAAGATGAAGCGGCTATAATGGTAGGATTCGGATTAATATCGGATGTTACAAATATGTTTTCTATATATTCTGATTTTGCATTTAATATCGTAACTTTTCCAAGAGAGAAGTCTTTTTCTTCATTCAATTTTGGAATATTTTTTACACAGTTTCCAATATTTGTTAATAGTAAATATCCTTTATTGTTAGTTCTTAACATAAGTGTGCGCCCTGTAGAGAATTTATAGGTGACTTAGGCTTTAATAAGCTGATAATTAAAATTGACTATAATGAAGAATTGTTGCAAAAGTTATGATTCTGCGTAATGGGGAAAACAAAAACGCTAACGAATCGCACCTGACGCCATATATAGTGTCTGGACGAAAAGAAATAACTTCTTAAATAATATTAGGATAGAGTG
The DNA here is from genome assembly GCA_018824205.1 of bacterium. GTDB lineage: Bacteria > Fidelibacterota > UBA2242 > UBA2242 > UBA2242 > B118-G9. Next base: position 2,164 of record JAHJGX010000099.1, on the reverse strand, counting down.
AAAATATCAGTTAAAAAACATTGAAATATACCAAAAAGTAGCTAAATTTGATTGATATTCGATATACATTATTCTTAAAAAGGTCGGGATTACCACAGATGCGTAAAAGATTCGAGATTCAATTAGAACTTGGAGCAACACCGATTGAAGAGATCGAAATTCCTGACCGCTGTCGGCCGGGCATTGATGTTTACTTCACTGATCCTGACCACCGGTTTTTTAATATTCATATTTTCAGAAACACGAATACTGATGGATTTCGGCATCCTGGCCGGCATTGCCATTTTTACAGCGCTGCTCGGCGATCTGTTCATCGGGCCGGTATTGTTATCGTCACTTGATGTTTTGCGGAAACGTTTTTGGAAATAAAAAAGGGCACAGTACCCTGTGCCCCTACAGAAAATCGAGGTTTTTCTTTATTGATAGTGTTCTTTTTAATTTTTACAATTTTTTCATAGTAATCACCTAACCTGAATAATTCATAAAAATAGATGTTTGATCCAATAAAGTATTGTTTTAGAAAAAGTTATTATAGATAATTAACAAAACAAAATTGAACAAAAGATGAAAATTTAAAAAATTAGAATACTTCTGACTACAGGACAAAAAATGTTAAAAAACTCTGTATTAAAAACTATCTATAGGGAATAAACTATTAGTGATGTTTTTTTACCAATCTATTATTTTTGTGACTGAACTAACACTATTTTATTTATTGATTTAGTAAAATAAACCGCAAAATTGAAAAAGAAAAAGATGATATTTACTGAAATGCCATATCGTATCGAGAACGTAAGTCTGTGGGTGTGGCTATTTTTAATGTTTTTAGGCGGAAGGAGATCCCAACTATGAGACGATTTAATGCTTACCATCTTGTTTTCTTTAATGTGTTTCTGCTATTATCAAGTGTGATTTTAAACGCTACAGTTATCGAATCTGTTGGCGGAGAAACAGGTGACCGCAGCTGGGAAAACATGAATATTTGGGTGGGTGGGGCCGTCCCCGGTGCGGCCGATACCGTCGTTATAAACGGATTGGTGACCGTGTATACCCCAGTACCTGAGACTATTACCGCCTGCGCCAAATTGACGGTTAATTCCGGCGCAATCCTCAGGGATTACTGGGCCGGTGTGCTGCATGTAAACGGCGATCTGATCAACAACGGTACCATCGAAAATTCCTATGACGGTACTTACCATTTAGTTTTGAAAATAAGTGGTAATGTCACCAATAATGGAGAGTGGAAAAACGTACTGACGACATTGAATGGAGCGGAGACACAGCATTTGTCCGGTTCCGGTCTGTTTTCCTGTAAAGAATTTGTCAGTGAAAATTCTGCCGATACATTGATTGCCGACGCGAATCTGTTTTTTAACAATACTTTTGTTAATCTCAATAATGATAAATTTATGACTCAAGGATACACATTATCATTAACCAATGGATACATTAATAATGCCAATATTGTTGGAGAAAATGGTGAGTTATACATGAATGGTTCATGGTACGATGGCGCCTACTCCCACAATGCATGTTTGATGAATTCAGTGGTAACGGATATTACATTAACCGGTATTGTCGCTGTCAACGCGAATGTAATATTTGATGGTATCGTTATCGTGGCAGATACGCTTCAGAATGATTGTTACGATCCCTATGTATTACAGATTGATGGAGATATCATTAATAATGGACTGATTAGAAATGCAAATGATTCTTATTCATTAACTTTGAATTTAAATGGGAACATTACGAATAATGGCATCTGGATTAACGGAACAACTAACTTAAGCGGTAATTCATCGCAACATCTGACCTTCAGCAGCCCGTTTTCAAGTCGCTATTTTTATGATACAGATTCCAGCAGTGCGATTATCGCCGATACCGATCTGCATTTCCACAACTGCTATATGGATTTGGACAGCGCCGAATTTGATCTGCAGGGAAATCAGTTGTCCTTTACCGGTGATTATTATACCTACGATTTGAGAAACGCAACAATCATCGCCAATGGCGGTTCTCTGTTTATGAATAATTTTGCCTATCTTTATCAAACAACACTGAACGGGACCACACTCAAAGGTGAAGTTCAAGTCAGCAATGGTGTAATTTTTCAAGGCATTACTACCGTCACAGACACTTTACAGAATTATTATTACAGCGG
>JAHJGX010000098.1 GCA_018824205.1 bacterium | reverse complement strand
GGAAAAAATATTGATAAAATACCAGATGCAATACAAACCTATCAAAAAATCATTGAACGCGAAATCAGCAGATAATATTTATAATTGAGGAGACAGAATGGAGCAAGTAATATACGAATATTCCTCAAAAGGGAAAAAGGGCGTTTCGCTTCCGGAAAAACCGGTAAGTGATGACACAATCAAAAAGTATGTTCCTGAAAATTTATTAAGAAAAACGGATTTGAATCTGCCAGAAGTCAGTGAACCCGAAGTTGTCCGGCATTTTACGAATCTGTCGACGATGAATCATCATGTGGATAAAGGATTTTATCCCCTGGGTTCCTGTACGATGAAGTATAATCCGAAGATCAATGATAAAATCGCCGGTTTACCGGGATTTGCCAATATTCATCCGTTGCAACCGGAATCCAGCGTTCAGGGTGCTTTGGAAATGATGTATGATCTTGAGAAAATGTTGTGTGCATTGACGGGAATGCATACGGCGACCCTGCAACCGGCGGCCGGTTCGCATGGTGAACTGACCGGCGTCATGATTATTAAAAAATATCATGAAGCAAAAGGTGAAAAGAGGAAATATATCCTGATTCCTGATTCGGCACATGGTACCAACCCATCCAGCGCCTGCTCTGCAAATTTCGAAACGATGTCATTAAAGTCAAACGAAAAGGGATGTATAGACATCAATGATCTCAAGGAAAAAATGACCGGGGATGTGGCTGGTTTAATGATTACTAATCCCAATACCTTGGGTCTCTTTGAAGAAGAAGTTGAACAAATTGTGGAAATCGTTCACCAATATGATGGCATTGTCTATATGGACGGCGCTAATCTGAACGCTCTATTAGGAATCACCTGCCCCGGTGACCTGGGATTTGACATTACGCATATTAACCTGCATAAAACCTTTTCTACGCCTCATGGCGGTGGTGGACCGGGTAGCGGACCAATCGCCGTTGTTGAAAAATTGGCCAAATATCTTCCGGAGCCCCGGGTTATCAAAATTGATGATGTATATAAACTATCGTCTGATTATCCGGATTCTATCGGCAGGGTTATGGGATTATATGGTAATTTTGGCATCATGGTACGGGCTTATGTTTATATCACAATGCTGGGAATCAGGGGGTTAACGGAGGTTTCCAGAAATGCAATCCTGAACGCAAATTATCTCCGGGTGAAGCTGGCCGATAAATTTGCCATACCCTATAACCGGGCTTGTATGCATGAGTTTGTTGCGTCGGGAGAAAATCATCGGGAACTGGGAATCAAAACACTGGATATTGCCAAGCGCTTGCTGGATTTTGGTATGCATGCACCGACAGTTTACTTTCCCCTGATTGTTCGGGAGGCCATCATGATTGAACCGACGGAAACTGAGAGCAAACAGACGCTGGATAAATTTGTCGAAGCGATGGAACAGATTGATCGGGAAGCTCATGAAAATCCCGATATTTTACACAGTGCTCCGCATACGACACCTGTTCGCCGACTTGAAGAATTAAAAGCAAACAAAGACCTCAATATCTGTTGGTGTAAATAAGGGATAGAGTATAGCTATGAGTAGAAAAGTCATATCGACAGAGAATGCTCCAAAGGCAATCGGCCCATATAGTCAGGCGATTGCGTCAAACGGTTTTGTGTTTACTTCAGGACAAATACCGATTAATCCTGAATCAGGTAAAATTGAAGCCAACACGCTAAAAGATCAGGTTCGCCAGGATTTGTTGAATTTATCCGCGGTTCTGGCGGCGGCTGGCACCAATCTGAAAAACATTGTAAAACTAACCGTATTTATGGTTGATCTTTCCGATTTTTCCAAACTAAATGAAGTCTTCATGGAATTTTTTCCGGAGAAACAGCCGGCCCGATCGGCGGTTCAGGTGAGCAGGCTGCCTCTGGATGCGATGGTGGAAATCGAAGCGATAGCTACATTGGAGTAATTAGTATTGAAAAAAATGAAATTTGCCATCATTGTGAATCCCGTTGCAGGTCGGGGACGAACTTCCAAACGACTACCGCTATTGAAAGAAATTACCGATCAAACCGGACATACGTTTTATTATTATTTTACTAAAGAGCCGCTTCATGCGAGCAGGATAGCCGATAAGATTCATCGAGAATATGATGCTGTCGTTGCCTATGGCGGCGATGGAACGGCAAATGAAGTTATGAATGGACTTGCCGGAACTACAACTCCTTTTGGCATTATTCCCGATGGAACCGGTAATGATTTCGCTAAAAGCGTTTCAGTAACGCGTGATTTACGGAAGGCGATAGATACTATTGTCAATTATAAATATAGATTGATGGATCTGGGAACAATTGGTAATAGAATATTTATAAACGGGGTCGGTATTGGTTTCGATGGATTTGTGAATTATCGAAATAAGAAGATGAAATTATTAAAAGGAACTCTATCGTATCTATACGCAGTTCTGAGTAGTTTAACTCTATGGAAAGCTATACCGATCAATCTGGAGATCGATGGAATGAAAATTGGGCAAAGTTCTATGTATCTGATTGCAATTGGGAACGGCTCGTCTGTCGGTGGCGGGTTTAAGCTTACACCGGACGCCTCGATTCATGACAGTATTTTTGACATTTGCCATATAAGCGATATTCCAATCTGGAAAATTTTAATCAACTTCGTGCGGTTAATAAATGGCACCATAGATGTCGTTAAAGAAGTGACAATACGAAAAGGTAAGAAGATCAGAATTACCAGCGATGTTCCGTTGCCTATCCATTTTGACGGTGAACTCTATGACATTTATCCCAGAGAAATAGAAATTTCCATAGTGCCGCAGTCAGCTTTTGTAATCGGCGGCTGGCCGGCATAAAATTTAATCTAAAACATAAAATGGTAAAAACAGCGGATCGTCATTTAAAGAATATTTGTATTTTAATTGTATTGCTAATGTTTACATCCGGGCTGTTGGCATTCGAGTTATCACCCAAAGATTCTCTTAGGATTATCAGACCAAAGGCGGCACTTATACGCTCCGCAATCGTTCCTGGCTGGGGTCATCTTTATGTGAAAAAACCGGCTAAATCACTTATCTATTTCTCACTGGAAGCGTATCATGTTTACCAATTTGTCGAATACAATTCGATCTACCAGTATGTGAAGGACACGAAAAATGCTATCGGCATTGATGAATGGAATAAAATTCAGGTTGATGAATCCTATAATTCTATAGAGGAAAAGAGAAAAGAAAAGATAAAAGAAATTACCGGCTATCAGATGAAGGATGCAACTTGGCGTCCCAGGGAGATGCGAAATAAATATGCCTGGTGGTGCGTCGGATTTTATTTTATCGGAATGCTCGATGCCTATGTGGATGCGCATCTGTATTATTTTCCTTCAAATAAAATCGAACTCACTGCGAATGGTGAATCAAAAAGTATCGGAATGACATTTTCCTGGAATTTGGAGAGATAAGATGGATAATAACCGTGAACACTGGGGATCAAAGATTGGATTTATTTTAGCAGCGGCAGGTTCTGCGATTGGTTTAGGGAATATATGGCGATTTCCCTATTTAGTTGGAGAAAACGGAGGCGCTGCCTTTATTATTTTATATCTCCTTTGTGTAGTTCTGGTTGGACTTCCATTGGTGATTGCTGAAATTCTTATCGGTCGGACAGCTCAAAAAAATCCGGTGGGCAGTTTTAGGGAATTATCAAATCACAACCCTTTTTGGGTTGGGGTCGGTGTTTTGGGTGTTTTAACCGGGCTTATGATTCTTTCCTATTATAATGTTGTTGCCGGCTGGAGTTTGGGTTATGTGGTTGAATCGGCAAGGGGTAGCTTTCAACATATAGGTGATCCGGAAAAAGCCGGTATTCTGTTTGACCAGCTTTCTGCCAGTTGGACATGGTCACTATTTTTCAGTGCTTGTTTCATGATGTTTACAATAGGAATTATTTATTTTGGCGTTATTCAGGGAATTGAAAAGGCCAGTAAAATTATGTTACCGATACTGTTTTTATTAATAATTCTGCTGGTTATCCGCGGAGTAACCCTTGAGGGCGCCAGGGCCGGTATTTGTTATCTTACTAAACCCGATTTTTCAGCAATCAATGGCAAAACAGCTCTCCTGGCTTTTGGTCAGGTGTTTTTTTCACTCAGCCTGGGAATGGGTGCCCTTTTAACCTACGGAAGTTATATGACTAAAAACGAAAAAATCGTTTCGAGTGCAGTCAGTGTTGTTGTATTGAATACCTCGGTATCTCTTTTAGCCGGATTTATGATTTTTCCACCACTTCTTGCTCTCGGAATGAAACCGGCTCAAGGGCCGTCGTTGATATTTAATATTTTACCGGTCATGTTTAATTCAATACCCGGAGGCTACTTCTTCCGAATAATTTTTTTCTTACTTTTGTCAATGGCTGCATTAACGTCGACTATCTCTCTTTTAGAAGTTATTACGGCATTCGTCGTGGATGAATTTCGGTTGTCCAGAAAGAAGGCTTCAGTAATATTGGGTGGTATTGTATTTCTGTTGGGAGTTCCCAGCGCCCTGTCAGCCGGTAGACTGGAAAATTTCACGATATTAAAATTAACTTTTTTTCAATTAGTTGATTTTATTTCCGCAAATATATTTTTACCTTTAGGCGGTATTTTTATTGCGCTGTTTGTCGGCTGGTTTTGGGGAATGAAAAAAGCGATTCCGAATCTTTTAGAGGGTTCAGTCGCACTCCCGGGTTTTATCGTAACAATCTGGTCAATTTTAATTCGTTTTGTGGCGCCGGTTTTGATTTTGCTGATCTTTTTAAATAGTCTTGGGATAATATGATCAAAAAAGGAATTGCTATAATATTACTGTCATTTATATTAAATGCTGCCTTCGGTGCAGTTCCTGAGGTTGATCAATCGAAAAAATCCAATGATCCATGGTTCGGACTCGATAAATTAAAACATTTAAGCAGTTCGTTTGTTCTGACAACCACCGCTTATTACATTCAGGCAAAGATCGCAGATATTTCTAATTCTAAATCCTTAACCAATACCGGATTTGTGACAATATCGCTAGGACTTGGGAAAGAAATATCCGACTCGAGAAAACCGGGAGGAATATTCAGTCTGCGGGATTTAACTGTAAATATTACGGGTATCGGACTGGCATTTTTATTTATTCGGGCGATTAAATGATGCGGGAATTCAAGGAGTACACCGGTTGCATTCATGCTCATTCGATCTATTCAGATGGGGGCGGCACCTTTCCTGAAATGATTAACGCGGCCCAGGGAGCCGGTCTGGATTATCTGCTGGCCTCAGACCATATGACACTCCGGGGCCGGGACGAGGGGAACACCGGCTGGCACAATGACCTGTTTTTATCAGTCGGATACGAGATCAACGATAAAGACGATCAGCATCACTACCTGGCTTTTGGACTGGATGAGATGTTGCCCCATGATTATAATCACGAGCATTACATTCAGGCGGTCAAAGTAAAAGGTGCACTGGGTGTGGCCGCTCATCCCTTTGAGGAGCGGGATGTCAATAAATCGGTAGTCGGATTTCCACCGATTCCCTGGGGAAACCTGGATTATCCCGAAATTGAG
>JAHJGX010000097.1 GCA_018824205.1 bacterium | reverse complement strand
TGCTGTGGGGATTTCAACGCTGCGAAGAGGGGCTGGATCCCGTGGCCGGGATTGAAGGCGTCGTGCATTTTCCCGTGGATTCAGTAGGCGGTGCAGTTGTGTTTCCCGATACTAGTATGAAAGGCGCCGTGGTGGTGGTAGCGGATTTCAGCCCGGATTACAGCTCCGTGGATTCCTTTTTCGCCCATATTGTGGCCTACGGATCGGCCCTGGATACCAGCGTGGCGGAGGCCCCCTATTATATTCAGCTGTCGCCGGGTATTTATTTTGTTGGCGTGGTCGGATTAAAAATATCCCTGGCGGAGATTTTGTTTACACCTGCGGACAGTCTGGCCCTGCATCCCGAATACTTTCAGCCCATCGGCCTTTATAAAATTCCCGGGGGCTTGTATCCTATTACCTCGATCCGGGTGGGCGAGGAGGAGCTGGTTTCCAATATTGATATTGATGTGAACTATGATCTGGAACTCCCTTTTTAATTGGTCTGTTTAAAATGCCCAAATTTCAAATTTCAAATTTCAAATTCCACTATAACTTATTTTTCACACACCGGCCATTTTTTAAATTTTTCATTTTAAATTTTTCATTGTTATTCCTCTCTTTTTCCTTGCTTCTGGCCGCGGAAAACGGCCGGATCAACGGCACGGTACGATCTGTATCAACTGCTGAAGCGCTGCCGGGAACCAATATTCTGCTAAAAGGGACCCTCATGGGCGCCGCCTCGGATTTGGGCGGAGAGTTTCGCATTCTGAATGTGCCGCCCGGGGATTATACCCTGGAGGTCCTGAACATCGGCTATCAATCCATTGAGCGACAGATCCACCTGCGTCCCGACAGTGTGGTCACACTGGATATCCGCTTGGAACCCAAAGCCCTTCGCTCGCCGGAGATCGTCGTGACCGGGGCCCGCCGGACCATGCGCAAGATCGACTCGCCGGTGACCATTGTCACCATCAGCGCCGAGGATCTGGCCTTTCGCAATCCGGCCACGGTGGAAGATATTCTGCCCTATGAATCGGGAGTGCAGATGCTTGACGGGCAGGTTAGCATGCGGGGCAGCAGCGGCTATGCCCGGGGGGCCGGCAGTCGGGTGGTAGTGCTGGTAGACGGGTTTCCGGCTATGTCTTTCGATAACGGGACGATTTACTGGGATGCCGTACCGGCTCAGAACATTGAGCGCATTGAGATTCTGAAGGGGCCGGGATCGGCGCTTTACGGCTCCAGCGCTATGGGAGGGGTGATTAATATCATCACCAAAACCCTCAATCCCGGCAAACAGACAAATGTCAGTTTCGGGGGTGGTATTTACCGCAAACCCACGGAAGAACTGCGGGTCTGGAGCGATCGGCCCATGCTCATGGAGGAGTGGCGGGCAGCTCATTCGCGCTCCTTTGGCGATCTGGGCGTTGCTCTGGCCGTTGGGCGTCACAGTTCTACGGGATACCACGAAAACGGCTGGTATGATCGGGGAATTTTCAATACGGAGTTTGATTATGCCATCGGCCAGAACCGTCTGATTCGCTCGAGAGTCTATCTGATTCTCGATAAACACGGCTCCTTTACGGAATGGAAAAGCCCGTTCCAGCCCTTTCATACGCCACCTAATACCATTGATGATGAAATTACAACCCACAAGCTGCAGTGGTCAACCCAGTATTCCCGTATCTGCTCACCGGCCCAGTCCCGGCTCATGCGCCTGAATGTATTCGATACCCGTTTTGACAGCGATCTATATAATAATACGACGTATTCTCAGTCCCGGACCGTGAACCCGGAGTTTCAGATCAATCTGCGGCCCGGGCGGCGGCACTATATCAGCAGTGGACTGGATCTGAAATTACACAGGGTGAACGCCGATATCTGGGGCAATCACAAGGGCCTTGAAGCGGCCGCCTATTTCCAGGATGAAGTCACCCTGGCCGGATTCCTGAATGTTACCCTCGGCGCCCGCTGGGATCTGAACCGGGTCGATGACAATGCCTGCAAGTATCAGTTGAATCCCAAAATTGGCACGACTCTGGACATCACCAAACACCTGGTACTGCGCAGTTCTCTGGGCCGGGCCTACCGCTCACCCTCCATGGCGGAGATGTTTATCGACGCAGGGCAGTATATATTTGTAGTCAAACCCAACCCCGACTTACAGCCCGAAACCAGCCTGGCCGCTGAAATTGGTCTCTACTGGCAAAGCCGGATATTCAATCTGGATATGGCCCTGTTCTCCAGTAATTACCGGGATTTGATCGAACCGATTTTAGATCCCCTGGATCAGGAGATCCAATTTCGGAATGTCACCGAAGCCCGGATTCAAGGCTTTGAGGTCACCGCCGACTGGTACTGGCAACTCATTTCCGCCACGGGTAAAATCAGCTATACCTATATCGATCCCAGGGACCTGACCGCTGACGATGTGCTGGCCTACCGGCATCGCCATTCCCTGGTCATTTCCGAACAGCTGGCCCTGTCCAGGAATATGATCGTGGGCCTCGATTACCGTTACCTGAGCCGCATGGAAAAGGTTCAGCTCTATAACGAAAACCCGCTTACCGGCGCCGATCAGCGGGTTCCGGTTAAGTTGCTCAGCGGCTTTTTTCAGTATTCTCTGGACAATTCGCTGACGCTGAATCTCAGCGTGGAAAACATGCTGCAGTATTATTATGTGGTCTTTGAGCGCAATATGGGGCCCGTCCGCCTGCTGAAACTGCGCGTTGAATATCGTTTTTAATGACTGAACCCCCACGGCGGGGACGTGACTGTCGCCGGTCTTGACTATTTAATCAGCACAGAAAACTTTTTAACGGCTTCCCGGAAATATTTTTCCTGAACAGCGCATATCTGGGTCGCTTGCCGGCGTTGCCAGTCCGGACTTTTCAGCTGATCGCAAAGAATCACCCCGGAAACCGGCAGATTAGCCGGTAATTCTACTTCGAAGGGATAACCTTTGGATTTCGTAGTTATGGGCAGAAACAGGGCTAAACCGACTTTGGCATTATAGCTTTTGGGAGACAGGACAAAGGCCGGCCGCTGTCCGGCCTGTTCATGTCCCCTTTGAGGCGAAAAATTGAGCCAGACGATATCTCCACGGTCGGGAATGTAACCGGTCATTAGAGCAGTTCCTTACCCTGAGGATCACCGAAGTCAATTTCCCGGTGAATCGTTGAACCATCCATTTTCGAGAGAAAGGAATCCAGCGAATAGTCCTCTTCCTGAATCAAGAGGGTTATCACTAACTGCATATTTTTAATTGATAGATCCACCTTGCTGCCGTAGTCCATTTTGGTTTCGGCTGCAAAGGATCGGGGGATCCGGATGGCGAGACTGTTGCCCCATTTCTGTACTGTTGTTTCCATCTCTGGGTCCTCTTGTTTAATATCATGTATCTACATAGAAGATACATTGCGCTCGCTCAATTAGCATGTGTTTTGAGGTGTATTATTGGATTGGCTTACCATTTTTTGTTTTCGATTCCAATGTAATATACCTGCAAACCTTGTAAAAAGTTATTGGATATTGCAAAATAAGTTGTAATCTTTTTCATCAAAAGGAGAGTCGTGCTCAATTTTATCGCCACTATAAACAAACTCCTGGTATTAATCGATATCGATGGCACCCTGATCCATCCGGGACTGACGCCCCGTTACGCATTGGCTGAAGCCATTTATCAGCATACCGGGCAGCAAATTGAATTTACGGTACCCCAACTGGCCGGTATGACCGATCCGCTGATCGTTAAAAATGCTCTGGATTTTCTCAATATTCCGGTTCAAAACAGGGATGGTTTACCGGAGTGCATCCTGGAAACCTATCTGGAAATCCTGGCCCTGCGCTATCCCCTGGCTGCCGATCGCCGGCTCTATCCCGGCGTTATCGATTTGCTGGATTACCTACAGAATCAGCCGGTTCGCCTTGGTCTGATTACCGGTAATCTTGAGCCGGGAGCTATGATCAAGTTGAAGCCCTTTGATCTGGCGCAGTATTTCAGCATGGGAGTCTTCAGCAGCGATCATCCCGACCGCGATCAATTGCCGCCTATCGCCCTTACAAAATGCCGTCAGCAGTTTGGCGAGGATTATCGTCTGGAGCAGGTAGTCATTATCGGCGATACTGTCCGGGATGTCTGGTGCGCTCATCGTAACGGTATGCGGGCCATTGCAGTGGTCCGGCATGCTGATCGGCGAGTCGCCATTCGCGCAGAGAAACCGGATTTGATCGTTGATCATTTTAAGGATATCACGCCAATCATTGACTACTTGAGTTCACGGATCTGATTTTTCCTTTTACCTTTTAACTTTTATCGTTTATTTTAGAGACATGTTATCGAAGAAGACTAAATACGCCATTATTGCGCTGGTTCGTCTGGCCCGGGAATACAAGCAGGGGGCTTTGCAGATTGGTGTCCTGGCTGAAGAAGAGAACATTCCTAAAAAATTTCTGGAGGCCATTCTCCGGGATTTAAAAAATGCCGGAATCCTGACCAGCATCAAAGGGCGCAACGGCGGGTATTATCTCAGCCAGGATCCCGAAAAGGTCAACCTGGCCACCATCATCCGCCTGTTCAACGGACCGATCGCCTTTATTCCCTGCGTCACCTATCTCTATTACGAGGCCTGCGATGTGGAGAAGGATGAAGACCTCTGCGGTATCCGCACCGTCTTCAAGGAGGTCCGGGACGCCACGGTGGAAATCTTCAAACGGGCTACCCTGGCAGAAATTATTCGTCGGGAAGATGCCTTGCGCCAGCAGCAATAAAAATTTTTCTTGCAAATATCTACTAAGTTGGTAGATTATATATACAATAACGAATTTCAGTGATTTTTTTATCTTTGTGATGGTTAACATGTGGACTGGTGCAAAGTGTGTTTATTGGCAAATTGCAGGGTTATAAAAGAGGATGAAGTCGATGAGTGTTGTTCAGCGTCTGATACTGCTGGGCCTTGTGCTAATGACGGTATTGCCGGCGCAATTGACTGTTGATGCAGAAATCCGGCCCCGGTTTGAGGTTCGGGATGGCTATAAATTATTAGCCGTGGACGGACAGATTCCGGCCGTGCTCATTAGTCAGCGTTCCCGTTTGAATCTGGCTTACTCCAAGAATCGGATTGCTACCCGGTTCAGCCTTCAGGATGTCCGGGTCTGGGGTGACGAAAGTAATATCAGCAGTACCGGTGTGAATGGTGATCCGGCCAGCATTGACCTTTATGAAGCCTGGGCTGAATACCGAATTCCGGCGGGTTTTGACCTGCGCATCGGACGACAGGTTTTCAACATTGATGATCAGCGCCTGATTAGTCAGCGCAACTGGAACCAGAACGGGCTCAGCTACGATGCCCTGCGACTGCGCTATGCACCCGGTGACTGGCAATTTGACCTGGCCCTGTCACTGAATAACAAGCAGGAAAATACGAATGGCAACCTGTATCCGGCCGATCGTCTGAAAACATTGAATTTTCTCTATATTAAAGGACCATTGGCACAGCAACTCAGCAATTCCATGATTCTGCTGGCTACCGGCGTGACCGCCAATGACAGCAGTGAAGTTATCTATATGCGCGGCACCCTGGGCGATTACTGGCATTTTAGCGGTGATAAACTCGATCTGCAAGGATCGCTGTATTATCAGTTTGGAAAAAACAATGTGGGACAGGCAGTCTCAGCGTGCCTGGCTTCTGTTGATGCGCTGATTCCGGTTCAATCGTGGAAGATTGGTGGCGGGCTGGTCTGGATTTCCGGTCAGGACGGAACGAACAGTAACTCCGATTATCAGAATACCGACCACCTGTTTGATATTCTTTACGGAACCCGGCATAGTAACTACGGATTGCTGGATTACTTTAGCAATATTCCCAAAAGTACCGCCGGTGGTGGTCTGCTGGATGCCTGCCTGAAACTGCAATACGGGGTGGACAAAACGAGTATTCAATTGGAGGCCCACCGTTTCTATCTGGTGAGCCGGGTTTTGCTCAGTTCCGACACCGATCCGATCGATAAGTACCTCGGGACCGAATTTGATCTTTCCCTGAAATGGAAACTTCACCCGGCCATAACGTTGCAAGGCGGATACTCGGTCATGCGTCCGGGTGAGAGCCTGGAACGGATTCAGGGCTTGAATCCCGGTGACAGCGATTGGTCCCAGTGGTTCTGGCTGATGCTTGACGTAAAAAGCGTCCTGTTTAAGGAGACCTGAGCCATGCTGCGGGCCAATGATTATTTCAAAATAAAAACCACGTATCATTTTCAATAAAGGAGGGGCAGCCATGTATCGATGGTCTGAATCAGGTTTCGTTTTTATTAAAATATCTACTATGTTGGTAGTGCTAGTATTCTTAATAATGCTGCCGGCTTGTGAGAAATCGCAAAAAACCGGGGATACTCAACCCGGTGACGCTGAACTCCAGGGTACGATCTCGATTTCCGGGGCCTTTGCGCTTTATCCGCTCACGGTCAAGTGGTCCGAGGAATTTCGGAAACTGCATCCCGGTGTGCGCATTGACATTTCCGCTGGCGGTGCCGGTAAAGGCATGACCGATGCCCTTTCCGGTGCCGTGGATCTGGGCATGTTTTCCCGGGAGATCGTAGCGGCGGAAAAGGCCCGGGGAGTCTGGTGGCTGGCAGTGACCAAAGATGCGGTGCTGCCCACGATCAGTGTACAGAATCCGGTCATAGATCAGCTGTTGCAACAGGGATTGACCCAGGCCCAATTTCAAGCTATTTTTATTGATCAGAGCATAACGGACTGGGGCGTGCTGACCGGCACAGAGCTTCGGGCGGCAATCAATGTCTATACCCGCAGCGACGCCTGCGGTGCGGCCGGCACCTGGGCCAACTATCTCGGGGCCTTGCAGGAAGACCTGAAGGGTGTGGGGGTTTATGCCGATCCCGGTCTGGCGGATGCCGTGAAAAAGGACGCCCTGGGAATCGGTTACAATAACACAATATATATATATGATGCCAAAACCAATCTAAAGTACCCGGGACTTGATGTGATTCCTATTGATGTCAATGCCAATGGCCGCATCGATCCGGAGGAGAATTTTTACAATAGCATGACCCGGGTCATGGCGGCCATCGCTTCGGGGCATTATCCCTCACCGCCAGCCCGGGAGCTTTACTTTGTCGCTAAAGGGAAACCGGAATCGGCGCTGCTGCGGGAATTTCTGCACTGGATAATCAGTGATGGACAACAATATGTAGCCCGGGCAGGATATGTACCATTGCCGGCAGATGTGATCAACCGGGAACTTCAAAAATTAGAATAGAAAACAGACCCTCATGAAGCGCCGCAAACTCATCGATCAAATAACCTCCGGCTGGATGCTGCTCTGTCTCTTTGTGGTGCTGTTGATTCCCCTGGTTATTGGTCTGGGCCTGGTGCTGAAATCCCTGCCTATCCTGCAATTATATCCCCTTTCGGAATTGCTGAATGGTTCGGACTGGAAACCCATGGCGGGTCATTTCGGTTTTAAACCCTTCATCGTCAGTTCCCTTTATGTAACTTTGATTTCTTTCCTGATCGCCGCTCCGGTTTGTCTGCTCAGCGCCATCTACCTGACCCAGTACGCCCGGCGCTGGCTGCTGAATCTGATGCAGCCGGTGATTGATATTATGGCGGGGATTCCCTCGGTGGTTTACGGGGTCTGGGGCATTCTGGTCGTAGTGCCCCTGGTGGTCCGCCTGGCATCGGTCTGGGACCTGAAAACCAGCGGTTATTGTATTTTGTCCGGGGGTATTGTGCTGGCGGTAATGTCAATTCCTTTTATTCTGAATATTCTGATCGAAGTATTTCAAACCATTCCCACTGAACTAAAGGAAGCATCCTTATCGGTGGGAGCGACGTATTGGGAAACGATAAAATTTGTCCTGTTGCGTGAGGGATTTTCCGGAATTATGGCAGCCTTTGGTTTGGGAATTTCCAAAGCCCTGGGCGAAACCATCGCGGTCCTGATGGTGGTAGGGAATGTGGTGCAGATTCCCGGATCACCCTTTCAGGCCGCTTACCCGTTACCGGCCCTGATCGCCAATAACTACGGTGAGATGATGTCGATTCCGATGTACGATTCGGCCCTGATGTTCGCGGCTTTGATTTTGTTTGTGATTATTATTCTGTTTAATATTCTGGCCCGCCTGGCAATCAATCATGGAGAATATCGATGCTGAGACGCAAACAGATCGAAGAGGGTGTGTTCAAAACCCTGGCTGCGCTGGCGACATACCTGATTATCGCTGTTCTGCTGTTTCTGATCGTTGTGATTTTCAAACAGGGGTA
This sequence comes from bacterium, assembly GCA_018824205.1. Taxonomy (GTDB): domain Bacteria; phylum Fidelibacterota; class UBA2242; order UBA2242; family UBA2242; genus B118-G9. The sequence continues at coordinate 14,683 of JAHJGX010000097.1, read as the reverse complement.
CCGGGCTCTGGACTGGGATATGATTACAAAGGTACCTCAGGGCGGTTATTACTTTGGTGGAGAGGGTGGTATTCTGAATGCGATCATCGGTTCCTTTTACCTGGCGCTTGGGGCCACAGGCCTGGCTTTTATTATCGGCCTGCCGGTGGCTTTGTTCATGAACGTCTTCCTGATCCGTCACCGTTTCTGGCTGAACCGGATCCGCTTTTTTCTGGATGTGCTCTGGGGTGTGCCATCGATCGTTTATGGTGCCTTTGGTTTTACCCTGATGCTATTTCTGGGTCTCCGGGCATCCCTGCTGGCCGGTATTTTGACGGTGACTCTGCTGATTGTACCGATTATGATCCGGTCCATTGATGAAGTTTTGAGAACGGTCCCTAAGGGTCTGCTGGAATCCGCGTACGCGCTGGGTTCGACCCGCACGGAAATTGCCTTTAAAGTCTTTTTCAGACAGGCTTTACCGGGTATTGTTACAGCAATTTTACTCTCCTTTGGACGGGGTATAGGTGACGCGGCGTCGGTACTGTTTACCGCCGGCTACACTGATTATATCCCCACCTCCCTCAGCCAACCGGCGGCAACTCTACCGCTCGCCATCTTCTTTCAACTGAGTTCACCTATACCTGCCGTCCAGGAACGGGCTTACGCATCGGCTGTTGTGCTGACCCTTTTTATTCTGATAATCAGCCTGCTGGCCCGGCTTCTCTCTTCAAAATATAAGGAGCATACGATTAAATGAGCGGTTCAATCATCAGGATTCAAAATCTTAACGTGTCCCATAAAGGTATACCCATATTAAAGGACATTAATCTAACAATTTCCCGAAACAAGGTAACGGTAATTCTGGGCCCATCGGGCTGTGGCAAAACCACGCTCCTGAAGTGCATGAATCGTCTGATTGACATCTACAACGGGCTCGATATCAGCGGACAGATTCACCTGGATGGTGAAGAAATTCTGAACCGTAAAAACGATCTCACCAGAATCCGCCAGAAAATGGGATTGCTCTCTCAGCGACCCTATCCGCTGCCCATGTCCATTTTTGATAACGTGGCCTACGGACTCAAAATCCAGGGTGTTCGAAACCGCACGGAGCTGGCTGATCGGGTGGAGTATTACCTGAAACAGGTCAATCTTTGGCCCGAGGTGGTGGATCGTCTCAAATCACCGGCCTCACGTCTGTCAATCGGGCAGCAGCAGCGCCTCTGCCTGGCCCGGGGACTGGCGGTGGAACCAGAGATCATTCTTGCTGATGAACCCACATCGGCGCTGGATCCGCTTTCCAGCACTTGCATCGAAGAGCAGTTCATGAAACTGAAAGAGCAATATACCATTCTGATTGTCACCCACATCATGCGGCAGGCCCGCCGCCTGGCGGATCATGTGATTTTTATCTATCTGGGTGAAATCATTGAACAGGGACCGCCGGCCGAAATTTTTGATAATCCTCAACATCCGACCACGAAAGAGTACCTGCGGGTCGGGCATTAAATTTCGTGAAATGTCAATCGGATCAAGCGTACCACCCTGAATCCTATCTCAGGTATATTTGCTTGTCCTTTAGAAAAATACCTTGAAATCTCAAACTTCCCCTTTGAAATTTCATGGTAATATTATATCTTTGAACCATGAAAACGATTGATCGAAAAGATGACTATCAGCAAATTCAAGTGTTGATTAATGACTATCCCGTTACAGCAATCATCGGCGCCCGGCAATGTGGTAAAACCACACTGGCACGGCAGTTAGATTTTGATCACTATTTTGATTTGGAAAACCCACGTGATTTAGTTCGATTTGAACAGCCTTTGTTGACTCTGGAAAATTTGCGCGGTCTGATTATCATTGATGAAATTCAACGGAAGCCGGATCTGTTTCCATTACTTCGATATCTGGTTGATCGGGGAAAGAACCAGACATTTGTGATTCTCGGAAGTGCTTCGGGAGAGCTGCTGAAGCAAAGCTCAGAATCTCTGGCCGGACGGATTGCCTACTATCCATTGAGTGGTTTCCGGATTGGTGATATCGGTACAGAAAACATCATAAAACTCTGGCTGCGGGGCGGTTTACCCCGATCATTTTTGGCTGCAACAGATCAAAAAAGTGTTCACTGGAGAGAGAATTATATCAGCACTTTTTTAGAACGGGATATTCCGCAGTTGGGAATTAATATTCCACCTTACACACTCCGCAGGTTCTGGCTAATGCTGAGCCATTATCATGCCCAGATAATCAATTATTCAGAATTGGCCCGTTCTTTTGGGATATCGGATATGACGGTCCGAAAATATATTGAGATTTTGGCATCAACGTTTATGATACGGATTTTACAACCCTGGTATGTAAATATTGGCAAGCGATTGGTAAAACGACCCAAAATATATTTGAGGGATTCAGGTATTTTTCACTATTTGCTTTCCCTGACAACCAGAGATGAATTGCAGTCGCATCCAAAACTAGGAGCGTCCTGGGAAGGTTTTGCCCTTGAATCGGTGATCCGGGCAATTGGCAAACAGGCGAATGAACTGTTTTTCTGGAAGTCCCATAGCGGTACGGAACTTGATTTGTATTGGCAGGATCATGGAAAAAAATGGGGTATTGAATTTAAATATGCAGATGCACCAAAACTTACAAAATCCATGCAAACAGCCATAGACGATTTAGACTTGGAACATCTCTGGGTAATCTGCCCGGGAAAACAGGACTATAAACTTACGGAAAAAATCAGTGTGTCATCAATTCCCTTTGATCCACAGTCTCGCTGACTCTAAATACCCAATTCTTAAAGCATTGCTCTTTATTTCGGAATCACCCGTCGAACTGAGTCAATAATCGTCCCGTCCACCCATTTAATCACTGCCACAATTTCATCGCCTAGATTGGGCTTTTCCGGGACACCACAGATTTTCTCGGCCTCGTCCTTCAGCTCCTGAATGGATTTCAGTGGTAAACGGGTATTCTTCAGGGCATCCAGCAGATCTTTGCGCCTGGGATTAATAGCAATGCCCCGCTCGGTAACGATGATGTCGATCAGCTCTCCCGGACCGGTAATGGTAGTAACGGAATCCCGGATGACCGGAATACGGTCCCGGAACAGGGGAATCGGCAGAATCACGGTTTTACTGAACAGGCAGTTCTGCCAGCCGCCGATACCGTGCAGCAGATAACCGTCGGAATGGGTATTGACATTGGCGTTGAAATCCAGGTCCACTTCCGTCGCACCCAGAATCACAATGTCAACGAACTGGGCGAAATTGCCTTTTCCGTGGTAATTGTAGCTGGTAAATGGCGAGGTATCCTGATGCCGGGGATTGTCCCGCATGGACCGGACTCCCTCCAGGTCGAAGGTTTGACCGTCGAGAATATAATCCACGAGCCCTTCTTCCAGCATTTTGACCAGGTACTGGTTGCTGCCGCCCCGGGCGAAGCGGGCTTTGATGTTTTTCTCCCGCATCATCTGTTCGAAATAGTAGCTAATGGCCAGGGATGTTCCGCCGGCCCCGGCCTGAAAGGAAAAGCCATCCTTGATCAATCCGGCTTCCAGGCAGAGTTGGGCCGTCATTTCGGCGATGAGCAGCCGGTCTGGACTCTTGGTGATCCGGGTAGTCCCGGAAACGATTTTCTCGGGTTCACCGATCTTATCCAATTGTACAACATAGTCCACATAGTTGCCCTGAATTTGCCAGGGTATGCAGGGAAATTCGATCAGGTTATCAGTGACGACAATGACCTTATGGGCGTACTGAGAATCCGCCAGGGCAAATCCCAGCAAACCACAGGCGGAACTGCCGGTAACGCCGTTGGCATTGCCAAAGGGATCGGCCGTGGGAGCCGCAAGAACGGCGATATCGATGACCACTTCACCATCCTGGACGGCCTGATACCGGCCGCCGTGTGAGCGCAGCACGCCCATTCCTTTCATCTTGCCTTCGGAACAGTAACGACCCAGCGGGCCATTCAGGCTGCCTTCAATATGATGAATCGTACCATTTTCCATATAGTCGATCATTTCCGTCTGACAGGGAAAGGAGGCCGATGGGAACCAGACCAGATCCTTGATGCCCAACTCTGAGGCAATTCGGAAAATCTGAACCGCCACCAAGTCGCCATCGCGGAAATGGTGATGGGTCGAGACGGTCAGGCCATCTTTCAGACCGGCCTTGATCAGGGCCTCTTTTAAATCCTTGACCAGTTTGTTGCCCGAGGGGAAATCAGCCATACTGGCGACGGGCGGGGCGTATTTGCGGTAATCGGGTTTGTATTTGCCGACACCTTTATAGGGAATCTGCTTTTTGCCGTTCACTTCTGTGGGCACCAGGCGGCCCAGCGCATTTTTCACAAGTTTAGTTGCCATAGGTATCTCTCCAGTTTTCTGCGATTTTGCCGGCATCAACGGCCATGGCGATGGTTTTCTGAGCCCGTTTGACGACCGGAGGATCGATCATCTTGGAACCCAGGGCGACGACTCCCAGACCTTTCTCATCAGCCTCGATAAAGGCGTTGACGATCTTCTGAGCCTTATCAATCTCTGCATCCGTGGGTGCGAAAGCCTCATGAATGACCGGCACCTGGCGGGGATGGATACAGCCCATACCTTCAAATCCCATCGCTTTCGATTCCGTAACGGTCTGCTTTAGCCCTTCCTGATCGCCCACGTCGGAAAACACTGAATCGATAGGCTGAATGCCAGCGGCCCGGGCGGCATTGACCAGCATGCTGCGGGCAAAGAAACTCTCATTGCCTTCCCGGGTTCGTTGAGTCCCCAGGTCGGCGGTGTAATCTTCCAGGCCAATGGCCAGGGCGACGACATTTTTTGAGGCACCGGCGATGGCAAAGGCATTCAGAACACCCTTGGCGCTCTCAATAATAGGCATCAAATAGACGGGATAATCCAATCCCTTCGCCTGTTTGATAGCCTGAATCCGGGCATTGATTTCAGTAAGGTCTTCAACGGTTTCGCATTTGGGAACCAGGATGATATTGACCCAGTGCGGAACGATGTAATCCAGATCTTGCAGACCACGCTGGCCCTGATTAATCCGGACTGCCCGTTCGCAGCCGTAAAAATTGTTCCCCCGCAGGGCGTTGCGCACCAAATAGCGGGCCTCATCCTTTTTGGCCGGTGCCACACTGTCTTCCAAATCCAGAATAATGCCGTCCGCTTTGTGCAGGCCGGCGTTGATAAAGAGTTTGGGTGTGTTACCCGGAAGATAGAGCCGGGAACGCCGGTTGCGGTCACGGGCTGTACTGTAACAATTTTCCGGCAGCAATTCTGGCAAATACTCTTTTTCCGTATCGATCAATTGACGAATCGCGGCTTCCAGCCGGGCCATCATAATAAAGGGCAGGGCGCCGCTGTCTTCGATAATGACGCGGGCATTTACTATATCAAAGTAATCTAAAACATTCGCGATTAATTGTCGATTGGCTTGCCCGAACAGGGCATCTACTTTACTCGTTAACTCCAGTTGAATTCCACCGGACTTTCGCAGTTCAATTTCCACGTAGCAATCGGAGCGGATATCCTTTCCGCGATTGCCCGCCGCAGCACTCTTTAACACAATTACCTCCGTTATCAATTGAACTTTAAATTGAGAAGATTTCCCTTAAAAATCAATGCCTGTTCACGAAATAATTTTAAATATTTGCCGCTTGACCTGACCGGTTGTATCTGGCATGGTTTTCGCCATAACCCGTGTGGGTTTTTGTCATTTGACTCTTTTAAAAGAGGAATACGATTAATAATTGGTTGTTTCTTCCATCCCATTTCCCGGTTTTAGGAAATTTCCGGCTGGTTTCTTTGAAATATCTCTCAAAAAAGTCAAGATGACTCTTGAATTTTATTCCAAAGCTGTCCTAAATTGCACATTAACCGTTTTATAAAATAACCATTTAAAGGAGTTCCCATGGGGAAGACATTTAGTGAAAAAATATTGGGTCAGAAAGTCGGCAAGGATGTGGTGCCGGGCGAGATTATTGAAGTGGAACCCGATGTGGCCATGAGCCATGACAATACAGCAGCTATATCCAAGACATTTTATAAAATCGGTGTTGATCAGGTCTATAAACCCGGCATGCATGTGGTAATTCTGGATCATTGTACACCGGCGGCCAATGAGAAATTCGCGGAGAACCACAAGGATATCCGGGAGTTTGTGCGGAAACAGGGGATTCGTAATTTTTATGATATTCATGTGGGTATTTGTCACCAGGTCATGCATGAAAAAGGGCATGTCTGGCCCGGCGCCCTGATTGTTGGATCCGATTCTCACTCTACTTCCTATGGCGCTTTTGGGGCTTTTTCCGCTGGAATCGGCCGCAGTGAGATGGCGGCGATTATGGCCCGGGGTAAGATCTGGTTGCGAGTTCCGGAAACGATTAAAATTGTTGTTGATGGTGAATTTCCCGAAGCTGTGTCGGCCAAAGACTTAATGCTGAAAATCGCCCGTGAAATCGGCGCCGATGGTGCTTTGTATAAGGCAATTGAGTTTTGTGGCCCGACGATCGATCGGATGAGTGTAGCCAGCCGTTTTGTGTTTACCAATATGGCGGTGGAAATTGGCGCGAAGGCCGGGTATATGATTCCTAACCAAGCAACCCTGGGCTATTTGAAAGACAGGGTTTCACAGCCTTTCGAGGTCATTGAATCCGATCCCAACGCGGAATACGAAGCCGAATATCACTTTGATGTATCCACTCTGGAACCCATGATTGCCAAACCCCATACCGTGGATAATGTTGTCCCGGTCAGTGAAGTGAAGGGTACCAGGATCGATCAGATATTTTTTGGTTCCTGCACCAATGCCCGGGTCGAGGATTTTGAAATAGTTGCAGAGATATTGCGGGGGAAAAGAGTGCATCCCGATGTGCGCATGCTGGTTTTTCCAGCCTCTCAGGAAGTTTATCTCGAAGTTCTTAAAAAAGGTTGGATTCAGGAACTGGTGGAAGCCGGTTGTGTCATCATGAATCCTGGTTGTGGCCCCTGTATGGGTAATCATGAGGGCGTTCCGGCCAACGGTGAAGTAGTGCTGGCGACCTCGAACCGTAATTTCAAGGGGCGTCTGGGAAATAAAGAATCCTTTGTCTATCTGGTCAGTCCGCGGACCGCGGCTATGTCGGCACTGACCGGGAAGATCGAGGATTGTTGGTATTAATTGCAGATCAACGATTACTATTTAACAATTGATGATTTTTAGGGAAGGTATGAATCAATGAATCCAGAAGAACTATCGAATCGGTTTTTGGATTTTGCTGTATCAATATTGAAAATTGAGAAAATCGTTGGAAATTCGTTTGCCTCAAAGCATATATTTAAACAATTAGTGCGCTCAGCAACCTCGAGCGGGGCAAATTATCAAGAAGCTCGTTCGGCCGAAAGCAAGGCAGACTTTGTACATAAACTTCAAATTGTTCTTAAAGAATCACGCGAGTCTTATTATTGGTTGAAACTGTTACAAAGAACGGATCGGTTAAATGAGGAGCTGAGTGTAAACCTGATTTTGGAAATTAATGAACTGATTAGTATTCTTATTAAGTCAATAAAAACCGCAAAAAGTAAACAATGATGCGATATAACATGAATTATTTTGGAATACAATTTGAAATCGTTAATCTGCATTCGTTAATTTGAAATAATACTAAGGAGTATATATGTTAATAAAAGGAAAAGTCTGGAAATATGGCAACGATGTCAACACCGACGTCATTTTTCCCGGAAAATACACCTATACGATTACCGAAACAGCGGAAATGGCGAAAGTAGCCCTGGAAGACCTGGACCCGGAGTTTGCCAAGAATGTGCACAAAGGTGATGTCATTGTTGGCGGGACCAATTTCGGTTGCGGTAGCAGCCGTGAGCAGGCGGCCTCCTGTCTGGTCTATTCCGGAGTTGGGGCGGTGATCGCCAAGACCTTTGCCCGGCTCTATTTCCGGAATTGCATCAATTTTGGTTTGCCGGCGCTGACGTCGCCGAAAGCCGTTGATGCCTTGAAACATGGTGAAAGCATTGAAATAGATACAGACAAGGGTGAAATTCGCTGTAAAGCGGGCGTGTTTAAATTCCCGCCCTTGCCCAAAGAGGTAGTGGGCATTTTCGATGCCGGTGGTCTGATTCCCTATACCAAAAAACAGTTAGGACTCTGATGCAGCGATTTATTTACGACTGGATTGTACCCAAATCCCTGAGACGGCAGGATCTGCGGCAGGCGACCGTCCGGGCCAGCTACGGTCGTCTGGAGGGCTGGATCAGCATCGTGGTCAATTTTTTGCTCTTCGGGGCCAAATTGGCTATCGGTCTGCTGATCAATTCCATCGCCCTGATTGCGGATTCCATTCATTCCCTCTCCGATGTTTCCACGTCAATCATTGTGATTCTGGGCTATCGGATTTCGGAAAAGCCGGCGGACAGCAAACATCCCTTCGGGCATCAGCGGGCGGAATATGTGGCGACCCTGATTATTGCAGTGCTGCTGGCCGTGGCGGGAATTGAATTTATCAAATCCTCTTACGGACGTCTGGCGAACCCCCAACTTAGTGTTGTGACCCTGGGAGTTTTGCTGTTTATACTTCTGACGATATTAGTGAAAGCCTGGCTGGGTGGTTTATCCGCTTATATGGGTAAACGCATAGACTCTATGGCGCTTAAAGCCGATGCCCTGCATCACTATACCGATTCCATCAGTTCAATCCTCGTGTTGATTGCTATCCTGGGAGCACGCTTGGGATACCCGTTTCTGGATGGTGCCGGTGGTATCGCGGTGGGGATTATGCTGATCTGGGCCGGGATATCAATCGCCAAAGATGCGGCGGATTCGCTGCTGGGCAACGCTCCGACACTGGAATTTATCACCAGCATCCGGGAGATCTGCATGCAGGTTGAAAATGTACTGAATACCCACGATATGGTGGTACACAGTTACGGCGATCAGAAATTTATCAGTGTTCATGTGGAAGTGGACCAGAATACCAGCAGCGTCATAGCCCATGAAATTGCTACCAAAGTGGAGCATCAGCTGGCCCGCCGGTTGAAGGCCTATGCGATTGTGCATGTGGATCCCATTGATCTGGAGAGCCCGGAACTACAGCAGCTGCGCTCGCTGATTGAAGAATTTATTCAGGATAGTACGGAAATCCGGGAATACCACGATTTGCGGATGATCAGCAAGGAAGACCATCAACGCATATTTTTTGATATTGTGCCGGTTCAGAGCAATGTTCAAACCTGCACAGAATTAAATGACTGCAGACAACTGACCGATCTGATCCGTCGGACATTTAACCAGTATGAAATTCGTATTCATATCGATAAAATGTATACCTATAATTAACAAACATAAGGTTCTAAGGAGGAGAATTCATGGCGAAACGAACGATTGTATCCATGCCCGGCGACGGAATTGGTAAAAATGTGTTGGAAGAAGCGATCCGGGTTCTCGATGCGGCCGGATTTGATGCGGAATATGTCCATGCCGATATCGGCTGGGAGTTCTGGTGTAACGAGGGTAACCCGCTTCCGCAGCGGACGCTGGATCTGATTGAAAAACATAAAATTGCCCTTTTTGGAGCAATTACATCGAAACCGAAAGACGCCGCGGCCGCCGAATTGTCTCCCGCCCTGCGGGATAAAGGCCTGGTGTATTCCAGCCCGATCGTTGGTTTGCGCCAGCATTTTGGCCTGGATATTTGTGTCCGTCCCTGTCGCTCTTATATTGGTAATCCACTAAATTTCATTCGCCGCGGTCCTAACGATACGGTTGAAGAACCGGAAATCGATGCCGTGATTTTTCGCCAGAATACCGAAGGGCTCTATGGTGGCGTCGAGTGGAGCAATCCACCGGATCAAGTCTACGAAGCCCTGATGACCCACCCGAAGTTCGTTAAGAATTTCGGCAAAACACCAAAAGAAGAATTATCCATTTCGACCCGGATTTTTACAAAAAAGGCGACGGAACGCATTTTGCGGGCGGCCTTTGAACATGCGGGAAAATACGGCTATAAATCGGTCACGGTCTGTGAAAAACCCAATGTCATTCGGGAAACTTCCGGTATGATGTACAAGATGGCCCAGCAGATTCAGAAGAGTGACTATCCTAGGATTGAACTCTGGAATACCAATATTGACGCCCAGATGATGTGGCTGACGAAAAACCCGGAAAACTACGGGGTCATCGTCGCCGGAAATATGTTCGGTGATATCGTTTCTGATGGTTTTGCCGGGCTCATCGGCGGCCTGGGCTTTGCTTGTTCCGCCCAGTTCAATCCTGATACCGGCATCGGTGTCTTTGAACCGACCCATGGATCAGCGCCAAAATATGCGGACTATCCGGTGTCCATTGTCAATCCCATTGCCATGATTGAATCGGCCTGCATGATGCTGGATTATATCGATGAAAATACAATGGCTGCCAGGATTTGTAAAGCCGTATCAACTGTGGTTGCCGAAGGTAAGGTGCGGACCTATGACATGATGAAAATGGCCGGTCGGCCGGATGTGGTGGAAAAAGGCGCCGCTTCGACGAGACAGATGGCCGATGCGATTATTGAAAAACTGAAATAGGTTATTATAACCACAAAGGCACAAAACGGTTCAAATATTAATTTAATATATAATCTTTGTGGCTTGGTGTCTTTGTGGTAGAATTAGAAAGGCATTGAAATGAATAAGGAAGTACTAGAACTTTGGCCGGAACTGAATTGGATTCAGGACAAAGATTTGCGAGAAAAAACCGCGAATACCTGGGAATTGGCATTGGAAAAAAGTGTCCTCACTCTGGATGATCTGAAGCGGATTCCCTTTACACTGCTCTGCGGGCCCGACCTGAAAGTGACTTTCATGGATCACAAACGCTCAGTGGTGCATATTGCCCGGGATGCCGGCGAGAAGATCAACGCCATGTATCACGGCGAACTCACTATGGATATGGATGTGTTGATTGCCGGTGCTATTCTCTGCGATGTGGGCAAATTGCTGGAATACGTCCTGGATAAAAACGGCAAAGCGGTTCAGGGCAGTTACGGTAAATACCTGCGCCACCCCTTTTCCGGGGTCTCACTGGCGGAAGCGTGCGGCGTCCCGGCGGAAGTTTGCCACATTATCGCGGCCCATGCTGGTGAAGGTGATATGATCAAGCGCAGCACCGAGGCCTATATTGTCCATCATGCGGACTTCATGACTTTTTTACCCTTTAAAGAGAGGCTGATTGTATGAACCTGATTGAAAAAATTCTGGCTGCTCACAGCAGTGCCAAAACGGTTAAACCCGGCCAGATCATTGATATGCGAATCGACGCCAGGGTGGCCCGGGATTTCGGTGGCGCCAATGTGGTCAAGAACCTGATCGAAAACGGTCTGGAACCCGACGATGTTTCCAAAACCTTTTTTACCTTTGACTGCGATCCCGGCGGTTCCGATCAGAAATATGCAGCCAATCAGCATTTCTGTCGCCAATATGCCCGTGAAAAGGGTATTCAGGTTTACGATGTAAATTCCGGGATCGGCACACACCTGGCCATTGATCATGGTTTAATTCTGCCGGGCGGAACCTTTGTGTCCACCGATTCCCATGCCAATATTATGGGCGCCATCGGGGCTTTCGGTCAGGGTATGGGGGATCAGGATATCGCGGCGGTCTGGGCCAGCGGGCAATCCTGGTTCAAGGTACCGGAATCCGTGAAGCTGACGCTGACCGGTCGACGTCCGAAAAATGTCAGCGCCAAGGATATCGTCCTGAATCTCCTGGAACGCTTCGGCGCCAACAGCCTGCTGGGTGTTGCCGTTGAGATGCACGGCCCGGCGGTGGATGAATTGACCCTGGATGAACGCATTACGATTGCCTCTATGGGTACGGAGATGGGAACGATTAGTATCCTCTTTACACCTACACCGGCAGTGATTGTCGAATTGGAAAAGCGCAGCGGGAAGCGGATTCCCATAATCAGTGCCGATGCCGATGGGGTTTATAAACAGGAAATCGAGGTTGATATTTCCAATTTCAAACCCATGGTTGCCAAACCCGGCCATCCTCACGATGATATTGATATTCAGGCGGTCAAAAAGACCAAAATCGATTCTGCTTTTATCGGCAGTTGCACCAACGGACGTATGGAAGATCTGCGTATTGCAGCGGGAATTCTCAAGGGAAAAATTGTGGCTCCGGGAGTGGTTTTGAAAATTGTTCCGGCCACCGATGACGTCTGGAAAGAGGCTCTGGAGGAAGGGCTGATTAAAATATTCAAAGACGCCGGTGCCCTGGTTTCCAACGCCGGATGCGCCGGGTGCGCCGCCGGTCAGGTGGGCCAGAACGGGCCCAACGAAATAACTCTCAGCACCGGTAATCGGAATTTCGCCGGTAAGCAGGGCAAGGGTAGCGTTTATCTGGCTTCCCCGGCGGTCGCGGCAGCCTCGGCAGTTGCGGGCTACATTACCACACCCGACGACCTGCCCATGGAACCCGCAACATTTACAGCCCAGGGCATCAGCCTGGGTGAAGCCCGTGCCAAAGTCCGTCCTGAGTCTAGCCCACTGGAATTTACCGGCAAAATCCGGCTGATTCCCATTGACGATATCGATACGGATATGATTTTTCATAACCGCTATCTGACCATTACCGACATTGCTGAAATGGGCCAGTATACTTTTGATAATCTGGCGGGCTATGAGAAATTTGCCGGGGAGGTTCAACCCGGCGATATCGTCGTGACCGCTAAGAATTTTGGCGCCGGCAGTTCCCGTCAGCAGGCGGTGGATTGTTTTAAATCTCTAAGAGTGCCGCTGATTCTGGCGGAATCCTATGGAGCCATATATGAACGGAATGCCATTAACGCGGCCTTGCCTATCCTTACATACGATAAAGCGTTGCTTGAAGAACTGGAACTGCATAATGGCGATACCGTGACAGTCAATCTGGAAAGCGGCGCCATCCGGAATGAGCGCAATCAAAAAACCGGAAGCGTTCAACCTTTTTCAATGGTCCAGATGGACATTTATAAACGGGGCGGCCTGCTAAACAAATAGAGTGATTGCGCCAAACAGATCGTTTTGCGGGTTATCTGGAAAAGTTCCCGATAGTGATGTTATGGATTTCGACCCCTTTAGGGTTGGAGAATTGGTTTATTAGTTTATTGGGTGAACAAAGAACGTCCCCCCCAAAAAAAAACCGAAGCTGTTTAACAAGGAAACACACAACCGGAATCTTTCATTTTCACTTGATTTCTGGTTGTTCAAGATTTAATTTCATCTTGTGATGGTAGATATATCAGAAACGGGAAATTGTTGTGATATTTTCAAATTTTTCAACAAAACATAATGATGTGTGGAGATATTTGACTTCTAATAATACTGATAGATGGAAACCATTTTCATCTATTGACAATGACAGTATATCATGATAAGAAAAACACTACTAATAGCAATATTTTCTTTATTACATATATATGCTGAGGATTCGCCCTTTACTTTTATATATGTTGATATTAAAACAGAAAATAAAATAGGTGCTTTTCCATATTCAAGATATATTTATGCTGAAGCTATAAAAGCAGCGTCGAAAAATGGAGCAAAAGCTGTCGTACTTAAATATTTTATTGATGAACCAAAAGATAAAAATTCAGATGTAAAATTAGCTGAGTCATTATTAGAACTTCCCGTTTTTCTCCAGTGTCGTCTAAATGTACCTGAAAATAATCCAAATGAATTACCTAAGAATTTCCTATCTCCTGAAATAAATATTATTAATTCTCCAAACATTTTAGCAGGTAATTCAGGATGGATTCCTCTGGAAATATTATCAGAAAACTGTTATAATGTTGGTTTCGTGGACATTTATCCTCACAAAAATAATTTTCATATACCTGTAATTGGATTATACAAAAATTTCCCCATTAAAAGTTTACCAATAAAGATATTTGAATTTTTATATTCAGAGAATATTGGAATAGAAAACAGAAAACTAATATTTCGAGGAAAATCATACAAATTGACATCAGAGTTGGAATATATGTTTACATTTCCTCACAAAGAGAGACTGATTAAGCACTCATTTGTGGACTTATTAGAAGATAGAATAGATAAAAAAGAACTATCGGGGAAAATAGTGATTTTGGGATATGATGGTCCTCATCAGGCAGCAATTAAAACTCCAATTGGAGAATTAAAAGTACATGATTATTTTGGATATGTGTTACTTGGTTTGTACGATGATTTTACAAAATAATTTGTCTAACAAAAATAATATCCGGCGATTGCCTGCCTGACAGATCGGGCAGGCGCTGCGCAACGGCACTTAGCTCAGCTGCAGAAAAACATTAACCATCGAATTTATTCGATGGGATAGAATGGCTTCTACCTGTCGTCCTGACTTTAGTCGGGGTACTCACCGAATAAATTCGGTTTATATTGCTGGAAGTATCAAGTCCACTCAATAAATTGAGTGGTTAATGTTTATATTTTCGTCTCGGGGTTGTGATGTGGAAGGCTACAGAGTAAAGCCTTGTTGCCAAAAGGAAATTAAAAAACCTGCCATGTTTGCGGCTGAGTTACGTTCACGATTTAATTTCCTTTTGTGATGAGACATATATCAGAAACGGGAAATTGTTGTGATATTTCCATATATCGAAAAATTTAGGCGGCTAAAAAATAAAACATTACTCAAGGGAGGAAAGTTATGAATAGACAATTTACAGATATA
>JAHJGX010000096.1 GCA_018824205.1 bacterium | reverse complement strand
ATGAATAGAAATCCACAAAATGGGTTAAAAAGTTTGTCTATGAAGAAATTTAAATATTTCTCTATAGAGAAACCATCCAATTTTATTTCTGTATGGAGAAGTTTATTTCTCTATAGAAAAACCTTTTTTGAGCGTAAATGTGCAGGATAAATATATGTTAGGCTATATAAGGAGAATATAAATGAGTAAAACATTCACTTACTTTATTTTATTTTTGATGTTGTTATTTAGTTATTGTTCAGATTTATTTAGTCCTGATAAAGATGATAATATTCCTGTCGTAAATTTAATTGAGAATAGTTCAGAATTTGATTCCTTAGAAATCCGAATAGATGCATTTAGTATAGATACAGCTTATGTCAAAGGGAAAACAATTTATTTAGATATATTATATACTGGTGGTTGTAAAGAACATGATTTCAATCTGTATATTACCGGTCCCATTATTAAGACAAATCCCCCAGGTTGTGATATTTATTTATCGCACGACTCTAGAATGGATAGTTGTACTAAAGAAATTAGCACAATATTAAAATATGATTTATCGCCATTAGATAAATATGATGAAGATAAACTGATACTTTTTATACATACCTATGATAGTGAGATATTGCAGTCGATATTTTATGAAAAATGATTATTTGGACTTGTTTTTAAATAAAAGCCTAACCATTGGCTGGAGATAACGAGGTGAGCTCTTCGATGAACTTGGATTTTAGGAGTTTCCTGGGCATATATAACGGTGGAAAATCCTGTTCATTGAATCACCTCGTATCTCAGCCTCGTCCGTTAGAAGTATATAAAAATTGGATACGATATGGATAATTATTTGATCGACAATTATAAAGATATTTATGAATTGTGTATTAAATGCACGGGAATTTATGAATCAGAATTGAAATCAATTAAAAATGCTGAAGGTAAAAATGAAGATGAAATTATATTTAAAACTATTTCATTACAATATTGCCTTATTAGTAAACAGGATTTGTACAGCATATTTACTCTCTATCAAAACAATCAGTTTTTAACTCCACAAATTTTATTAAGAAATATTTTAGAACATTTTATAACATATATTTTTATTGAACAAGATCCGATAAAACGAGCAAAACAATATTTTCTATCCGGGATAAAAAGGAAAAAGGGGATATTAAATTGGTTAATTGAGAAAAAAATATTAGATGTTACAGATAATTATAAAGATAAAATTAATGAATATCAAAAACAGTATATAGAAAATAAAATTGATATAGAAAAGTGGCCAAAAGAGCTTGAAGAAAGAGCACGTTGTACTGGAATGCTTGAATTATATTTATTATATCGTTACTTAAGTCTTTTATCACATCCAGATTCAAATAATATTGATTTCTTTTTTGAGGAAAATAATGGAGTAGGAATATTTAATAATTTTAACAAAGACAATACAGTTATGACTCTATTTCTTGCTCTATATATGACTAATTATTTATTCGCCGGATTAGATGAAAATTATAGCTTAAATATGGAGGATATCCATATAAAATTAGATAATGAAATAAAACAACTTATAACCATTCGCTGCAGCCAACGCTGAGAGCTCTGGGACGAGTTAAGATTTTGAGGATTTGTGAGATATTTGAGAACAAGAAAAGGATTAGCGCTTTTCCCTATCAGCGTGGCTGAGCGTTGTCCTAGAGATTATAATTGAATAGGAGATAATTATGAGGAAAATTCTTGCGAAATTTTTTATAATTGAGTTATTATCCGTTTTTATTATTCACTCTTGCGCCCCGTCAGTAAGTGGATATATAAACCCTGAATTTTCAAATATAGATTTATTCAGGATCGCAATATTGCCAGTAACAGATACTGGGAGAATAATATTTGATATTGGTAATTCAGGTATAAATAATACAATTATAGATCAGTTTACAATTGAGTTAATGAAGACTGGTAAATTTCACATATTTGAAAGATCTCAGATTAATCATATTATTAATGAACAAAAATTTAGTTTATCAGATATTACCGAAACTCAAAGAAAACAAATTGGCGAACTGGCGAATATAGACGCTTTATTCCTTCTGTCAATTAGCACCTATCGGGGTGCAGCAGGAACAACAGATATTAGTTTAAATGCTAAACTCGTCGATATTAAAACTGGAAGTATAATATATGCTGGTAATGCAAAATCAGACCATGCAATAGTATTGATTGGAACAGTCGGAGAAACTATTGATGTTGTTATAAATAGTATAATGCGAGATATAAGATATAATTTCTAAACCTATGCATTCAACGCTGAGTTATTCTATAAATGATCAATTTTAAATGTTCAATCGTGTCGTTCATGCCTTGTCCATTATGTGATTTTTCCGGCAATCCATCTTCCGAATAAAAATGATAATTCCAAGAATAAAATATGAGTGAATTTAAAATTGCAATTATAGCCGGTATTACTACTACTATTTTTGGTATTATTTTGGGTTTTATTTTTGGATTCTTTAGTAAAAAGTTGGAGATTAGACTTCAAACCGAGCACGCTACTACTAATGATTTTAGAAACATTTTTATAAGACTTAAAGACAATATTATCAGAGGAGATTTTGGTGACGATAATTCTATTGGTACATTTATTATAAATCATATGAATGAAACAAACTTGGCTTTTGAAATTTTTATTGCAAGTGTTCCAAAATACAAACAAAGGCGTATTTACAAAGCATATAATAGATATAAATATCCAAGAGGAGAAAATAATTTTCATACAAAGGACTATTATATTTATAACCTTGATAAAGAGAAATTTGATTTTCAGAATATGACTAAAGAAGTTATTGATGGAAAAAGTTATGCCCTTTATAATATTCAAACAGTAATTGATAGTACTAAATAATGAATTCGTTTTTAATTACCCTACCAATTGCCTACTCGGTGAGCTGTTCGATGAACTTGGATTTTAGGAGTTTCCTGGGCATTATTTCCAGCGGTGGAAAATCCGTTCATTGTTTCACCTCGTACCTCAGACTTCACCGTTATGTGAAAATAAAAAGGAATTATAATGGGGATATTTAGTTCATTATTCGGAAATAAAAAGAAAGCCTTAAAAATGGCTTCGGATGCTGTTGACTTTGTTAAGATAGGGCTATTATTCTATCTTTTACCAGAGTGCAAGGCAAATTTTGATGAAAGTTATTCCGAAACATTAGCCACTGCCGTAATTAATACCATATTTTCTGAGATCCCCTCCAATGAAACAGGAAAAAAATTTATACAAAATGAAACAAATATTACAAACATTGAAATAGTAATAGAAAAATCGATTAAACCCGATGAAAAATTAAGACAAATTATAACCGATGCAGTAAGAGTTAAATGTATTGTATCACATGGCCTAAGCACTAAACTTTCAGAAGATGAATTTATTCGGCAATGCAGATATCCCATTGATCAATTAAAAAGACTTCAATTATTACAAAAAGGTGGAGAATCACCTAAACTTAATGATTTTATAATCAATGCATCGTCTTTTATGAAGGCTTGCGAAAAAGACTATGAATTATACCAAAACACATAACAAGCGCATACCGACTCTAAACGCGTCGGCTGTTTTACGACGAGTTTGTTGGCTTGGCAAGTAGTTGGGGCGCGGCTAATGCGCAAACCTCGTTAGAAATAAAAGGAAAGGAAGTATATGACAAGTTGGTGGGAATTAGGAGAGAATAGAGGAAATATTGGAAGCAAATTATCATATAGAGAGATAACCTGCCCGTTCTGTGAAGAGTCTGGAAATTTCAAATTGGCGTATCATGCAGAAAAGAAAAAACCTAATGATTCTAAGGTGTTAAATTTTGACACACTCGAATGTGGTAATTGTAAAGGTTATGTTATGGTTTTATGGTCTGCAAATACTTACGCCGGAAGGACTGGATTATATGCCTACAAAGTATTGCCATGGCCGATTAAATATAATAATTATCCCAGTCATTGGCCTGAAGAGATTGGGAGATTTTGGTTACAAGCAAAAAGGAATTTAAAAGATGAGAACTGGGATGCATCTGCACTTATGGCAAGAAGTTCACTTCAAATTGCTTTACGAGACCAACAAGCCAAAGGTCAAAATTTAAAACAAGAAATAGATGATCTTTCAGATAAAGGTATCTTACCGCCAATAATGAAAGAATGGTCCGATAATATAAGAGAACTTGGAAACGAATCTGCTCATCCTAAACCGGGTCAACCTGCTACAGACCCAAAAGATGCACAAGATGTAGTTCAATTTCTTGATTTCTTACTTGAATATCTTTATACACTTCCTCATAATATTAAACAATATCGTAATAGAAATACTAATGATAGATAAAGATTTATTTCTAACCATCGCATACTCGGTGAGCTGTTCGACAAAGTGGAGAATTTCGGTTTTGCTGAACATAATTTTAGTTGCGGCAGATTTATGCTCCGACTCTCGTATTTCATGCGTAAACCTCGTTATGTGTAATAAAGACATTGTGTATAGAGATATAGGTTGAAAATGAAGATTTACATAATGCGTAGTAAGTTATTAATCATTTTAGTATCGATATGGGTATGACATGAGAAAATCAATTATTTACTTTCCTTTTATTATTTTGCTTCTATTTGCACAATCTCAAAAAATATCCGTTGCAGTACTAGATTTTGAAGCATTAATGATTCAGGATGACGAAGCCAAAGCCCTGACAAACCGGATAAGAACCGAACTTGTGAAAACTGGCATATATCAAGTTGTAGAACGTGGACAAATGGATGAAATTTTAAAGGAGCAGGGATTTCAATTGTCAGGATGTACATCTGAAGCTTGTGTCGTTGAAGCAGGGCAATTATTAGGAGTTGAAAAAATGTTGGCAGGTTCTGTTTCAAAAGTAGGTGATGTATATTCCGTTGAATTGCGGTTAATTGATGTAGGGTCGGGAAAAATTGAGAAATCAGATAGTTATGATATGCAAGGTAATATTGGTCAACTATTAACATCAGGAATGAAAAATGCTTTAGAAATTCTGATAGGCATTGCACAGCCACAAAACCAAATTAAATCCCTTTCGGTTACAGAAAAGCCACTAAAACCTCAAAATACTACCCCTATAAGTTTAACAATAGGTACTTTAACTGACATTGATGGAAATGAATATAAAACTGTCAAGATTGGCAATCAGTGGTGGATGGCAGAGAATCTGAAAGTGACTCATTACCGCAATGGAGATGCAATACCGAATGTAACCGATACGACAGAATGGAGTAATTTGACAACCGGCGCCTACTGTAATTATAACAATGATGATAATAATACCGTGACTTACGGAAGTCTTTACAACTGGTATACTGTGAACGATAGCCGGAATATTGCACCCGAGGGCTGGCATGCGCCGAGTGATAAAGAATGGAAAGAACTGGAAATGTATCTGGGAATGGGCGAATCGGATGCAAATTCTATTGAAGTGCGGGGGACATATGAAGAAGGAGGTAATCTGAAATCAACTAGCGGCTGGTACAACAGTGGAAATGGAACAGATGATTTTGGCTTTTCTGCGTTGCCTGGGGGCAGCTGCCGCAATGGTACCTTCTACTATATGGGTAGAAGCGCTTACTTCTGGTCGTCTACGGAGGGCAGTAGTAGCACCGCGTGGCACCGGGGATTGCCCGACTTTGATTCCTTTGTCTGGCGGAGCACCACCGATAAGCGAGGCGGGTTATCGGTGCGTTTGGTAAGGGATTAGACTATCCCGATACGCTTCGCTATCGGGATGCCAAAGGCATTTGACTATTTGACTATTTATCCCGACGGAGTCGGGCTGGAAAATTCCTAGTAAATATGGCTAAATACGATGAATTACCGGTTTACAAAGCGAGTGAAATGAACATAAAACGCTAACAAATAAGGATTGATACAACGAGTCGTTGTCATCAATCCAGGATTCAAGAAGCCCGGATTACAGTGAAATTGCAAAGTATTCAAGGAATTATATCGGTAGAACGAGAATAAAAAGGAGATAATTCATGCGCACACGAACCTATACGAAGAAAGACGTCGTAGAAATTACGGCAAAACGCTCAGGCCAAACGTTTTCCACAACCTTTCCCAAAGGGAATCTTCGATTAAGATCGTCGATGAGGCTTTTATCACATTGCGTGAAATGCTTTGTGAAGACACAAATAATTTACGTATCGAGATCCGTGGTTTTGGCGTCTTCGAAGTTAAGCCCACTAAGGCGAAACCAAAAGCCCGCAACCCGCGGACAAACGAGGTTATTTATGTACCGCCTCGATCGAAGATTCCCTTTGGGAGAAAAAGACTCATTTCAAACCGGGAATAATTATCAAAGCCGCTTTGAAAAAATAAGCCGGATAGAGTTATGATGCTTGTTTCGCGCTTACAATTTTGAAAGTGAAAATGAGCGGTGACATAACATCGACAGCGTTAGAAGATAAATTAATGACATATTCAGATAGAGATCATTCAAACAAAAAAGGAGAAGAAAATGAAAAGAAAAGTCATTTTTGCCGTGCTGATTTTATCCATTTTTCCTGTACTTTTATGTGCAAAAAGTGGGATAACCGCTTCTTTTAAAACCGGATTTCCACTGTCCGGGACAAGTATCGGCTTGAAACTTGGTCCATTAAATCCTTATTGTGGATTAGATATTGCGAGAATATCAGGTAATTATGAATCCAGTCGTACATATTGGGATACTGACTGGTACACAGATGTATTTTATAAGGAATCAGAATATAGTTCATCATTTGAAGGTTCGGCAATGCTGTTTATTCCCCATGTAGGTCTGAAAATGAATTTTTGGAAAGCCTATATGTTAGGTGAATTAATGCTATGTATGCCGGCGATTGAAGGAAGATCGAAGGGAAAAGATATCGAATACGATCCCGATGGAAGCATTGATTGGATTGATGAATGGGATGATAAGCTGTCTAAGGATGATAAGAAAATGATCAAAGATGCACTCGATTTTATCGGGTTGAAAGCAGGCTTTGGCGCTGAGTATTTTTTTAATGAGCATGTATCTATCGGCGGTGAGTTCGGATTGAGGCTTTTATTTAATAGTTATAAGGATGAAGGCGCCGATGAAGATATATATGATGGTGTTGTTGAGTACAGAAGAAAGTGGAAAGACCAGTTATCTACGACACTTGGGGTAACTTATACATCATTTTCTTTAAATTTCATTCTGTAAGATAGCAGCATTACCCTAATCAGACATCTCCAAATAAACTCATTGCCATCTCGGGTGAAATGTTCGATGTTGTTCAATCAGGTATTCCCGGTCCAGATGGGTGTAGATTTGAGTGGTTGCAATATCGGAATGTCCCAGCATTTCCTGAACGGCCCGGAGATTTGCGCCGCCTTCCAGCAGATGCGTGGCAAAAGAGTGCCGGAAGACGTGGGGACTGACCTTTTTCCCGATTCCGGCCAACTTTACGTACTGCTGGATAATTTTCCAGACTCCCATGCGGGACAGCGGCGTCCCCCGCATATTTAAAAATAGAATATCACCGCTCTTCGTCGATCGTAACAGCAGCGAGCGCACGGCGCTAATGTAATTCTTCAGATATTTCCTGGCGCGGTCGCCAAAGGGAACAATTCGTTCCTTCGACCCTTTTCCCAGCACCCGGATCACGTTATGCTGGAAAAAGATACTGTTCATTTCCAGACTTGTCAGTTCCGATACGCGCACACCGGTTGAATAGAGCGTCTCAATAATTGCCCGGTCGCGGATGCCTTTATTCGTATTGATATCGATTGTGTCCATGATCGCTTCGATCTCGTTCAGATCCAGGATTTTGGGCAGCCTGGCCGGTATGCGTGGGGACTGGAGCAGTTCCGCCGGATTGGTCTGAACAATATTCTCTCCCATCAGGAATTTGTGGAAAGAACGAATCGAAGAAAAGTTCCTGGAGAGACTGCTGGCAACCAGCCCAATATCCGCCAGGGTATTGATGAATTTTTGGATAACCTTGATATCGATCTGGTCCGGACGCTTGACGCCTTCTTCCTGAAGAAATTGACAATAGCGCCCCAGATCGTTCCGGTACGCATCGAGTGTATTTCCGGACAGATTACGTTCTATAGTGAGATAATTGATATAATCTTGAACTAAATGTTGCATTTACAAAATTACTTATCATTTCTGATCGCAGACGGACTGTTCCAGAAGATCACATAAAATGTGTCCGATAGCGATATGGGATTCCTGAATCCGCTGTACACTGTCGGACGGCACAATAATACTGACATTTGCGATTTGGGCCATTTCGCCGCCGTTGCCACCAGTTAACACCACCGTTTTAAGGCCATTTTCGGCAGCATAGTTCATCGCCTGAATTACGTTTTTTGAATTACCGCTTGTGCTGATTCCAATCAGAACATCGCCGGGTCTTCCAAAAGCTTCCACCTGCCGGGTAAAGACTTTCAAAAAGTCATAATCATTCGCCAGAGCGGTTAATGTCGATGTATTTGTCGTCAGCGCCAAAGCCGGAATGGCGATCCGTTCCTTTTTTAAACGGGCAACCAGTTCAGCTGCGATATGCTGGGCATCGGCGGCGCTCCCGCCGTTTCCACACAGCAGAATCTTCGCGCCTTCCGCAATTGCCGCAATCAGCAATTCGGCAGCATCGGCGATACTGTCACTGCAAGTAGCTGCCAACGCCTCTTTGACCCGGGCGCTTTCGAGCAGCTGTTGTTTTATTTCTGATTGAATGGAGTCCCGGGAAATAATCGGTGACACTAAGAGTTTTCCTTAATATGGACAGCCCGGGCAAATTCGTTGATGAGTTTTATATTTTCGGAATCATCGTAAATATTTCCGGTGACAATGAATGTCGCCCCGGCCTCGGATTTCAGGCGGGCCTCTTCGGGTGTTCGAATGCCGCCACCGACAATTACCGGAATATCGATATAACTTGATACGGCTTTCACCACCTGATTCGGAATAGACCGCAGGGCCCCGCTGCCGGCTTCCAGGTACACCGTGCTGAATCCCATATATTGCGCGGCCAAAGCATGGGCCATGGCAATTTCGGGTTTATTAACGGGGAGCGGCCTAGTATTGCTCATGAACTCCGCAGTCGTCGTCTGTCCCGATTCAAACAGCATGTAGCCGGTGGAGATCGGTTCGATATTCATTTTTTTAATCGTCGGAGCAGCAATCACATGATCGCCAAAAAGCAAATTCGGATTGCGGCCACTGATAACCGACAGATATAAAATAGCGTCCGCATCAAATGACAGTTGCTGCAACGAGCCCGGGAAAATAATGATCGGCAGAGTGCTGTTTTCTTTGACAATTTCCAGTGAATTTTGAAAATCCGCCCCGATAATCAGGCTGCCGCCGACTAATATTGCATCGGCTCCCTGAGCACATATTTCCTGAACAAAATCTTTCAACTCCGCACTCTTCCGGGTATCCGGATCGATCAGGACAAAATATGCCCCGCCTTTTTTTTGCGCTACGGATTTAAGATTTTCGAATATTTTCATACAGGTCAAAATTTAGACAAAAAATTGATAAAATCATCCATTTCTTGCTGACTGCGTTTTTCTGTGACGGCAATCAACAGGCGGTTTTTCCATTTTTCGTTGAATTTACCCAAATCGACGCCGGCAAAAAACTGTTCCTCAAGAGCAGCCTTAACGATTATTTCCGCCGGAACTGGAGTTTCAATAACAAACTCATTAAAAAACGGTGTTTTCTCAAATGCCATCGAAAAATTCGGTAATGACCCGATTTTATCGGCAAGATAATGGGCATTACTCAGAGACAATTTCGCCACCTGTTTTAAACCGGCTTTACCGATCAGAGCCAGGTAAATGGTTGCTGCCAGGGCCATCAGGCCTTGATTGGTGCAGATATTCGACGTGGCTTTTTCACGACGGATATGCTGTTCACGGGTCTGCAGGACAAGCACGTAACCCCGTTTACCGTCAATGTCCACTGTCTCGCCCACGATTCGTCCCGGCATGTTCCGGATCAGGTCTTTTTTTGCAGCAAAAATCCCGAGATAGGGTCCGCCGAAGGATTGATGAATCCCCAGCGTCTGCCCTTCTGCAACGGCAATATCGGCATCCAGTTCACCCGGCGTTTTTAACAGCGCCAGAGCCACCGGATTTACGGACAAGATCAATAGGGATTTATTCGCATGTAATTTTTCAGCAATTCCATTCAGATCTTCAATATTTCCAAAGAAATTCGGCGATTGTATCAACAAAGCAGCTGTCTGATCATCCAACAGCGCATCCAATTTTCTCAAATCAGTCACACCTGCCGACTCCGGCAAATACTGAATTTCAATATCTTTAGTCTGAAGATAGGTTTCCAGAACTTTCCGGGAATTGGCATTAATAAGTTCCGATACCAGAACTTTATTCCGGCGGGTTTTATTAACCGCCATAATGGCGGCTTCGGCCAGCGCTGTGGCGCCGTCATACATGGACGCATTAGCCACATCCATATCCATCAGATGACAGATCATGGATTGATATTCGTAGATGGATTGCAAAGTTCCCTGGGCAACTTCCGGCTGATATGGCGTATAAGCCGTATAAAATTCCGAACGGCCGATTAAAAAGTCTACTGCTGCAGGAATAAAATGATCGTAGCTGCCGCCGCCTAAAAAAGATACCATCGAGTCGGTATCCAGATTTTGTCCGGCCATTTTGCCGATCTTCTTGGTCGTTTCCAGTTCCGATAACGATTCCGGCAGTTTTATCCGACATTTCTGAAGAAATTTATCGGGAATGTTTTTAATCAGATCCTCAAACTTATCAACGCCGATCGCCTGCAGGATCTCTTTCTCAATATCCTTGGTATTTGGAATATAATGCATAGGTCTCAGACCAGTTTTTTATAATCTTCATGACTGAGAAGTTCGGACAGCTCAGACGAATCCGAAAGTTTTATTTTCACGATCCAGCCTTCACCGAAAGGATCCTTGTTAATCAGTTCAGAATTGTCATTTAATGCACCATTAACCTCAATAATTTCGCCGGACAACGGACTGTAAATATCGGCTACGGTCTTGACAGCCTCAATGGTGCCAATTGAATCGCCTTTCGCAACGGTGGCACCCACTTCAGGCAATTCCACATACACGACGTCCCCCAGTTCTCCGGCTGCATACTCCGTTATCCCAACGGTTGCAACATCTTCTTCGACAAGTGCCCACTCGTGATCATTGGTATATTTGAGATTCTCTGGTACGTTCATTGACGCTCCTCCTTGAAGAAATTGTTTATTAAAACTTAAAATCTTTTAAAAAATCAATATGAAAATCACCTGCCCTGAATGCCGGATCTTTCATGATTGCCTGATGAAAAGGAATTGAGGTCGACACACCTTCGATAATCGTCTCATCCAATGCCCGCTCCATACGGGCAATGGCTTCCTTCCGGTCTTTACCATGAGTTATCAGTTTCCCCAGCAGTGAATCATAATTTGAGGGAATTTCATAACCGGCATAGACGTGCGTATCCATTCGGGTGCCCGGGCCACCGGGTGCATGAAATGCGGTAATTTTTCCCGGAGAAGGCCGAAAGTTTTTATAGGGGTCTTCGGCATTTATCCGGCACTCAATAGAATGCCCGCGCAACCTGAATTTGCGCAGCCATCTGGGTAATTTTAATCCATTCGCGATATTGATCTGCTCTTTCAGCAGGTCAAAACCGGTAACCATTTCCGTCACCGGGTGCTCCACCTGGATCCGGGTATTCATTTCCATAAAATAAATATTGCGATGCTTATCCATCAGAAATTCCACCGTACCGGCGCTGGAATAATTGACCGCTTTCGCCGCCCGCACGGCAATCTTGCCGAATTTTTCCCGCAAGTCTTCAGTGACGGCCGGTGATGGAGATTCTTCAATTAACTTCTGGTGCCGCCGCTGAATCGAACATTCCCGTTCACCCAGAAAGGCGATATTTCCAAAGTTATCACCCATAATCTGGACTTCGATATGGCGGGCGTTCTCAATCAGTCTTTCCATATACATCGCTGGATTTCCAAATGCTGTCCGGGCCTCTTCGCGTGCGGTTGAGAAGGCGTCTTCCAACTGAGATTCCTCCCGAACAATTCGCATTCCCCGTCCACCGCCGCCGGCAACCGCCTTTAAAATTACCGGATATCCGATATCGGCAGCAACCTTTCTTGCGGTTTTAATATCACTAATGATGTCTTCACTGCCGGGAATAATCGGAACACCGGCCTTGTTCATGGTCGCCCGGGCTTCAGCTTTATCACCCATGCGCTTGATAACCGATGGTGACGGCCCGATGAACACAATTTCATTATCCAGACACATCTGAGCAAAATCGGGGTTTTCGGCAAGAAAACCGTAGCCGGGATGAATGGCGTCGGCATTGGTAACTTCAGCTGCGCTGATAATCTGGGATTGTTTCAGATAACTGTTCTGACTGTTCGCCGGCCCGATACAGACGGCCTCATCGGCAAAGCGAACATGCAGCGACAAGGAATCTGCCGTTGAATAAACCGCAACCGTAGGAATACCCAGCTCTTTACAAGCTCGAATAATTCTTAATGCGATTTCGCCTCGATTAGCTATAAGTATTTTTTCTATCAAAATCTATTCGAATTTTAAATTCTTATCACAGATAATTTAGCCAGCCGGATCAATAAGAAACAAGGTCTGATTGTATTCCACCGCTTGCGCGTTGGTCGCCAGAATTTTCACCAATTTGCCTGTCACTTCGGATTCGATGACATTCATAATCTTCATGGCTTCTATGATACAAAGTGGTTGGCCAATCGATATTCGATCGCCAACTTTTACATAAGGTTCTGCATCGGGAGCCGGTGACTGGTAATATGTTCCGACAATCGGTGATTTTATTTCCGTACCACCACCATTTTCCTCATTAGGGGCGGGCTTGTGCTCTTCGGCAATGCCTGCCACTTCAACAAAATGTGGCACTATGTTCGACACAGGAGTGTCTTTAACATGAACCACATTATGAGCATTTCCGGATAAATTCTTGGTAATTCTGATTTTTTGGCCCCAGCGGGATATTTCAATTTCACCGATATCATGGGATTCAAGAATTTTAACCAGATCGAGAATTTGACTCTTTTTCATAGACCTCTCGCTTTATTCTTTAATCCGTTCAACATAGGCGCCGGAACGTGTATCAATCCGAACTTTATCACCAACATTAAGAAACAGGGGCACCTGGATTGTTAAACCGGTTTCCATAACCGCTGCTTTAGATGCTCCGGTGACCGTATCCCCTTTCATTCCCGGTTCCGCATCGGCAATGACGAGATTAACATGAGAAGGTATGTCGATATCGACAGCCTCACTCCCAAAGAAAAGAACCTTAATCACTTCGTTTTCTTTAACGTATTGGGATGCCTCTTTAAATATTTCATCATCCAGAGGAACCTGCTCATAGGTTTCAGTATTCATAAAGATATAATGATTTCCGTCGTGATAGAGGTATTGCATTTCGACGGCTTCAAGG
The DNA here is from genome assembly GCA_018824205.1 of bacterium. Lineage (GTDB taxonomy): Bacteria > Fidelibacterota > UBA2242 > UBA2242 > UBA2242 > B118-G9. The sequence goes on along the minus strand of JAHJGX010000096.1, from coordinate 1,904 downwards.
CGGACAACATCGATTTTTTCGCCTGAGCGAAAGGTGTTATCCACTACCTGGCCGGTGCGAATATTTTTAAATTTCGTACGAATGCGGGCGCCGCCACGGGCCATTTTCACATGTTGAAATTCAATAATCCGAAGTAAGTCACCGTTTAAATTGATTATTAATCCGTTTCGAATATCTGCTGTTGATGCCAATCGTTCCCCCTTTTAAAAACTAATCGCGCCGTTGAATTTACCGCCTCGTGTTGTTAGTGTCAATCAATTTTTCCTCCATATTTTTCACTGGATTTCATTAATTCTTTTTTTTTCTAAAAGTTTTGGTGATATCTGGAATTTTGTCTTATCTTTGATTTATGATTGTGTTTTCCGGAAATAACTGGCCTGATTTTTTTAACATAGCAGCACTGGTTCTGCTGCCGGTAGTTCTCTATGCGGAAATGCATTATCGCCTGCCGTTTTTAAAAGGCTACCTCTATAAAAAACAACCGGAGATCCTTTTTGATTTACCCTGTCGTACAGAAACCGGCATCATCCCGGTTCTCCTGCTGATTAAAGACGCTCATTGGTTCCCGGTAACAATTGACAGACTAATAATCCGGTTGATCGCCCAGGACGGCCATTCAATTTACAGGGAAATACCTGTATCTGTCAAACAGCAGGTAACTAAAAAATGGTTTCATACAATTATTGAAATCAATGCTTCCGAATATATAAACCAATGGCTTAATGTTGATTGTTTTGCTTATGTATCTTTCGGGAAAAAATCCACTGTCATTCATAACGATAACTATCGCACCCTATCACAACGGCCGTTTAACATCTTCATCGATTCCGATCCGTTACCCGGGGAGAAGGGCTGGATTTGGGGAGATATGCATTGTCATTCATCCTATACCGAAGATCAGGCCGAATTTGGGGCCCCGCCGGAATGCTACCAGGCCATGGCCCGGGCGATGGGAATCTCCTTTTGTGCGTTGACGGAACATTCTTACGATATGGACGACACTGAGAATTCATGGACGGAAAACGATCCAATGCTGTTGAAATGGACTAAATTCAGGCAATCCATTCAGGACTTGAATACGAACAGCCGGGATTTTCTGATCATTCCCGGAGAAGAGGTTTCAGTTGACAACGGATTTGGACGCACTGTTCACATGAGCGTTCTGAATGACCCGAATTTTCACATCGGTAGCGGTGACGGGATGGAGCATTCCCTGGGAAGAGAAACTGAAAATCACTATGCCAAAGTTCTTGACCTGGTCCCCGAAAATTCTCTGGCTTTCGCCGCTCACCCTTTTAATAATCCGTCCTGGCTGCACCGGTTAATTATTCACCGGGGAATGTGGAATCCCTGGGACGCCCATCCATTGCTCAACGGATTTCAAATTTTAAATGGGAACAATTTCCGGGATTTTGAAATCGGTAAACAGTTCTGGATCAATCAATTGCTGAAGGACCGCCGGCAACTGATATATGCCGGAAACGATTCCCATGGAAACTTTAACCGTTTCCGCCAGACTGTTATACCGCTGCTTTACATGCAGGAGCATCGGCATCAGATATTCGGATACAATCTTACCGGTGTAAAAACCGATCTGTCAAAGGGGATAGATGGCGTCATTGAGGATTTAAAACAGTCAAGCGTAATCGTTTCAAACGGCCCGTTTATATGTTTATCGATCGACTCGGCAAGAATTCTCACCATTACTGCAAAAACCAGTACCTTTTTTGGTTCGCTAAAAACAATATCTGTTTTCCTGGGTAATCCAGCAAGGCAGAAAGAGGCTAATTTTCACACGAAAGATTTCAAAAACGGTCAAATACACCAAACAATTCAACTACCTATAGATGACATTCCCGGGCAGGGTTATTTCAGGGCCGAAATCAGCACGCATAAAAACCGAT
>JAHJGX010000095.1 GCA_018824205.1 bacterium | reverse complement strand
GTTTCAAACAGTTTTTTAATCATCATCGCTTTTCCCTTTTTGGGAAAAATCTACGATTATCTATCCTTTTTTAAAATTGTATTCTTCTAATTTACCCACTCAATTTGAGAAGGAACCAGTAATTTAAATCCATTTATTACTTTGGCAGAAAAACTAAAAGAGAAAAAGCAATATATTCTAAACTGGTTCATACAAAAGACCAGTTCTGCAATTTCAGAGGGATTCAACAATAAAATTAAAAGGCTTAAAAGAATGGCTTATGGCTATAAAGATATTTACTATTTTAGGTTGAAAATACATCAACATTGTGGACTCTTAAATCCTAGACTTGCAACATGATTACGAAAGAACCATATCATATACAATATGAATCTGAATTTAAAAAGTAATATTTATAGATATATATGCACTAATGCTTATGATTGTGTTTAAAGAGATGTTTCAGAAAAGTCAAACCGGGACTCTTGGGGGACAAGAATCCCGGTTTTTAGATCCACCGTCGGAAGTTGTTTTATAAAACAGAGATTAAAAATCAAATACTGACCAAACCAGCGAAATCTTCTCTTTTTCAGATTTAATCACTTCTACAATTACTAAATCTAGTTTAATTAATCCGGATAACAGATCCAACGGTTTTTTATATGCGGGACATCGTCCCGAAATGCGACCTTTTATTAACTGTCCTAAATGGTTAAATTCAGCCGATATTTGGAATCGCTCAGCAGGTACAGGAAATTGATTCGATTATAACTGAGTAATAGTACAGAAAAAAATGATAAAATTGATTCAAACGTGATAAAAATACTAAACATCGGAAAAGAAAGCCTGGCCGATAAATCCGGTATCAGGATAAATGATCATCTGGTTTCATTGAACGGTCATGCCGTCAACGATCTGCTGGATTATTATTTTTATCAATCCGAAGAAGTGCTCGACGTGGTTTACGATCGGGACGGAAAACTTAGTCAAATACAAATCGAAAAATCCTACGAAGAAGATCTGGGACTAGAACTTGAGGATTTTAAACTGAAATCCTGTTCCAATAATTGTGTCTTCTGTTTTATCAAACAAAATCCACCCAGAATGCGTAAACAGATCTATTTTTGTGATGAGGATTACCGGTATTCATTCCTGTACGGCAATTATATAACCTTGACTGACATGGGCGACATGGAACTGAAGCGGATTGTGGAACAACGATTATCACCTCTGTATATTTCAGTTCATGCTACTGATCCTGATATTAGAAAGTCAATATTTCGATTTAAATCCGATGATCGGTTGATGGAAAAAATTCGATACCTGGTGAAAAACCGTATTGAATTGCATACCCAGGTGGTACTGGTTCCGGGTGTGAATAACAGAGACGTACTCAAGCAAACGATTAGTGACCTTTATAAATATAAGAAAATGATAAAGTCCCTGGCTGTTGTGCCCGTAGGATTAACCCGGCACCGAAAACATTTACCTGTAATAATGCCGGTTTCTCACGATTTGGCAACGGATTTAGTTGGTCAGTCCGAGGATTGGAATCGCGTTTATCAAAATAATGAGGGCGATCCCTTTATCTACCTGTCGGATGAGTTTTACCTGCTGGCTGAAAAACCGTTTCCCGGTAATGAGCACTACGGGCCCTATTACCAATTAGAGAATGGCGTGGGCTTATGCCGGCAATTAATTGAATCTGTTGCGGGAGGGAGTAAAATCAGTTTGACGAGTCCCCTGAACATCGGTCTCATCACCGGAAAATTGGCTGAACCGCTAATCCGTGATTATGTATTGCCCTATTTAAACCGGATTACTAATCTGAATGCTGAAATTGTGAGCATAGAAAATGATTTCTTCGGTAATACTGTAACGGTGTCGGGATTATTAACCGGGCAAGATATAATCGGACAATTTCCCCAAAATTCAGACTTCGATTGTGTCTTTTTACCACCAAACTGTATCAATGAAGATGGATTTTTACTTGATGATCTGAAGCCGGAAGACATCAGTAGAGAATTAAAAACAACTATAAAAGTCGGATCTTACGACATAAAAGAAATGGTGAAAATACTTGAAAAATGAACCAGTAGTCGCAATTATTGGGCGCCCAAACGTCGGGAAGTCCACACTCTTTAACAGAATCGCCCAAAAGCGAAAGTCGATCATTCATGCTCAGGCGGGTATAACCCGTGACCGTGTTTATGAGACTGTCAACTGGGTTGGCCGGCAATTCAGGTTGATTGATACCGGCGGGTATATTCCGGAAAGTCAGGATACTATCGAGACTGCTATCCGGGCCCAGGTTGAGCTGGCAATCGGGGAAGCTGATTTAATCATGTTTATGGTGGATGTAAATGATCAGTTAATGCCCATGGATAAACAAATTTCAGAGATGCTGCGAATAGCGGATAAACCAATTATTCTGGTAGCTAATAAATGTGACGATGAAGTCAAGGAAAATACCCGTTTCGAATTTTCCAAACTGGGTTTCGGTGATGTATTTCCTATTTCGGCTCAGAATGGCCGTCGAATCGGCGATTTGCTGGACTTCGTACTGGAAAAATTACCCATGGAAGCACCGGAAGAACAGGAAATATCTGATCATTTGCGTTTGGCAATCATTGGTATGCCGAATGCCGGAAAATCGTCCATTGTCAATGCAATTCTGGGAGTGGATCAACTCATCGTCACGGATATACCCGGAACGACCCGGGATTCCATCGATTCTGAAATCACCTACTATGGAAAACCTGTCACATTAATTGATACAGCCGGGCTTCGGAAAAAGAAAAACATCAAAGATAATATTGAATTTTACAGCAACGTACGGACTGAACGGGCGATCGACCGAAGCAATGTCGCAATTCTGGTTATCGATGCTGTTAAAGGCTTTGACCGACAGGATGCGAGTATTACCCGTTCGATCCTGGATCGGAAAAAGGGGGTGATCATTACGATCAATAAATGGGATCTTATTCAGAAAGAGTCGAATACGCTGAAAAATTATCAGGATGAAGTTATTTTTCGTTTTCCGGAACTCGCCTTTTACCCGATGATTTTCATTTCAGCGCTGACCAAACAGCGGATCGGGCAGATTCTGGAAACCGCAAATAATGTGTATGAGTCAATGAAAAAACGGGTTTCTACCAATCAGTTAAACAAATATTTTCAGGAAGTCATTGACCGAACACCACCGCCTGCGGTAGGTGGAAAACATATTCAGATTAAGTATGTCACGCAGGTGAAAATTGATCCCCCGGTATTTTTGTTTTTCTGTAACGATCCGAAGAGTGTAAAGGAAGAGTATCGACGCTTTCTGGAGAACAAACTTCGTCAGAAATTTGGTTTCATAGGAGTCCCGGTTACGCTGCTGTTTCGTCAGAAATAGACCGATGAGATACACGTTAATCATAACATTCATACTCAGTCTGTATGTGGTTTTCTTACAGGCGGAAGATTCCCATACGGCAATCATGCACTATCTGCAATCTACAAAAACATTGGATTACTCGCTAAGTTCAGCTTATTCTGTCGATGCCCGGCCGATTAAATCGCTGATGATTCATCCATCTCAACGAGAACGAATCCTCGGAAAAGCCCAATTCAGCAGACCGATAATGGATAAGGCCTATATTCGCGCAGCCGGTCATTTCAAATTCCATTATACAACAACTGGCTATGATGCCGTTGAAGCCCTGTCAACTAACGAAGATAATGTGCCGGACTATATCTATGAAGCCGCTGTTGCAGCTGAATACGTTTATCGTATTTTGATTGATACACTTGAGTTTGCCCCGCCGCCTGTCGATAATTATGAGGGTATGGAAACGGATATATACGTTATGAATTTTGGGGGAAGTGCTTACGCTTACACACATCCTGAAGATGAAGTTTTTACTACCAATCGTTCCTATGACTATACCGCATACATTGAGATTGACAACGATTATAAGGAATCCAATTATACTACAAATGGCCTTGATGGTTTGAGGGTTACTGTCGCCCATGAATATTTCCATGTTGTCCAATTAGGCTATAACTGGTGGGAATCAAATGGATTACTTAATAGTGGTATAGGTGATCAGTATTTTCTGGAATGGTCCTCAACCTGGTTTGAAGAGCGGGCATACCCGGAAATCAACGATTATATCCAATATTTGGGGGATTTCTTTTATAATCCAGTAAATTCTATCTGGGATTCTGATTATGCATATACGATGGGGCCTTTCATATACTTTCTGAATAATGTTTACGGTCAGTATTTTATCCAAAAGACCTGGGAAAAAATCAAAGGCCAGTATGCACTTCAGTCATTGATAGAGGCCGTCAGTGAATATGGTGGCGATTTGGCGACTCAGTATAATAATTATGTCAATGCCTGCTACTTTACCGGAAGCCGTTATAATGAAACCTATCCAATATCACCGGATGCAATATATTTTCCGGAACTATCATTTACAAATGAATCATTTACCGAGCCGCTGACAATTGATGATACTATTAAACCATTGGCGACCCGACCGTATAAAATCACTTTTAATACTAATCAATACCTTGATCTATTTGTCGAGTCTCCATCAAGTGGTGAGTTTACCGGGAGTTTTATAATTGATAAGAATTCATCATCTGATTTTTTGCGCAAATTCGGTGACCAGACTGAAGTCTTTATCGGTGAAGCCAGAAAGGATGATCAATTGATCGTTTTTTTTACTAATACTTCTACAGAAACAACGCATGATTTGAACCTGACACTTACCACAGCCGAAACATTTCCAACAAAAATATTGGTGCTGTATGCGAATCCCTATTCCTGGAAAAACCAGAATCCGCTCAATATAGATCTACAACTGGGGAAGTTTATCAAGACCTTGAATTTTCAAATTTATAACATTCTTGGCCAACGGGTTTATAGTAAATCAGCCAGTGCAGAAAATCTCGATCCCGGAATTCTGAATTTGGAAATCAGTTCCGATGATTTGCGAGGTTCCAACCTGAGTTCGGGAATTTATCTGTTGCGATTGGCGGCTGACGATATCAAGATGATTCGTAAGTTTACGATTATAAATTAATTGCACAATCCTTTTGAATTATCAAATCAAACAAGCATCTGAAATCACCCGGAAAATAAAGGGCTCGAAGTTTATTGCCCGGGTGTATACAGTTGAATCGCGGGAAGCGGCCCAGACAATTGTTAACGATGTGGAGTCGGAGCATCGCAAAGCATCGCATGTCTGCTGGGCTTGCCGGATTGATCAAAACGGTCAATCCCTTGGCTATAGTTCCGATGCCGGTGAACCTCACGGGTCCGCAGGGCCGCCAATATTGACGGCTATTGAGGGACGCGAAATTACTAATGTTTTATGTCTGGTTATTCGTTATTTCGGTGGCACTAAACTCGGTATTGGTGGACTGATCCGCGCCTATGGCGGAGTTGCATTGGAAGCCCTTGAACTCGCCGGAAAAAAAAGGCATAAACAAACCATAACTGCTACTATTCAGTGTGGCCCGGATGACTATTCAGACATTATGCGTGTTCTCAGGAAATACCGGCTATCGGTTCAGCCAGAGTTTACACCGGACTCTGTTTCCGTGCATATTGAAATACCGCCAAAGGATTTGGACAATCTCAGCCGGGAAATCCAGGCGATTCCGTCAGCAATGATTATCAGCGGATAGCGATTATCTTTTAAATGTAAATATCCTGCAATGGCAGTACGTTTTTAGAACCGTGCTAATCACGGTGGGTACCTCCCGAACGCTTCAAGTTTCCCCGACGAGGAGGCATGCTTTCCACGCCCGAAGTCCAGTTCCCATATTTAAAGTGTTGGTTCTAAAAATATAGGATATGCCATTGCAGGATAAATTTCAAAGACCTCACAATTCAATATATACCTTTGACAGATAAGCTTCAAGGCCTTTGATAAAATATTTGGAAAAATTCTGATTAATGCGGATTATTTTTCTGATTACCTGTCAGCGGCCCGGATTTCATTCCAGAGTTTGTCCATTTCCTCCAGGGAGGTATCCTTCAGGCTTTGCTTCTTGCCATTCAGTTCTTTTTCAATGTACTGAAACCGTTTGACAAATTTTCGGGAAGTTGCGGCTAAGGCTTTTTCGGGATTGATGTTTAGAAAGCGGGAGAGGTTGACCAGCGAAAACAGTAAATCACCAAATTCCAGATTTATGGTTGACTCATCGGATTTTATCAGCGCCTCCTTTAACTCATCCAGTTCCTCATGGACTTTTTCCCAGACTGAATCGATTTTATCCCAATCGAAACCGACCTGAGATGCCCGTTCCTGAATACGACGGGCCAGCAACAGCGCCGAAAAGGTTTTCGGCAGGCCTTCCATCAGGGATTTGCGGCCTTCTTTCAATTTAATTTCTTCCCAGTTCTGCTTGATATCGCGGACATTTTCAACGACCACATCGCCAAAAACATGGGGATGACGACGTTCCAGTTTATCACAAATATTTTTCAGTGAATCCGTCAGATTGAACTGCTTTTCCTCTTCGGCAATATCGGCCTGAAATACAATATGCAGAAGAAGGTCACCCAATTCTTCCTTCAGTTTATCCCTATCGCCTTCATGAATGGCTTCAATTGTTTCGTAGGCTTCTTCAAGAAAATAGGGTGTTAGAGACTCGGAGCTTTGGGCGCGATCCCACTCGCAACCTGATGGACTGCGCAGGATTTTCACAATGGAAATCAATCTGTCGAACTGGTCATGGAGCGATGAGTTGTCGGGCATTGGTTAATTCTTCAAGTTTCTGTATAATCGTTTTAATGTTACCTGTTCCAGGTAATGTTGTTGTCTCCGTTCCATTTGTTGTTTATCTGTAGGCGAAGAATCTTCGTAACCAATCAAGTGTAAAAAGCTATGGATGATGACCAACGCCAACTCTCTCGGAAAACCGGTATTGAACTGTTCAGCATTTTCTAGAATTCTATCAACGCTGATGTACACTTCACCTTCGACGGGCTGATCACTTTCATTAAAATTAAAACTGATCGTATCGGTGAGAACATCGTCATCGAAGTATTGCTTCTTCAGACGGTTCAAGGCGCTGTCATCACTGACGATAAGGGATATTTTTTCGAAGGTACTGTCTTCGTCGGTAGCAATCTTTTGCAAGATCGCTTCAACCGTTGGAGAAAGCAGTTGAAAATTCGGATAGTTATTGCTTATCGTTACAATCGGCATCAGGATGCGGTCTTTGCGGATTTGGCCTTCGCTGGTTTCATAGGGATTTCCTTATCCTGGCCGGGATATTCAACCCGTAGATGGTGGATGCCTTTCAAGATCGGCAGGATTCCGGTATTGGTTTTTATGTCGCCCTTGATCTTTTTCAGATCGGCGAATGTCAGAGGACATTCATCAAGCTGACCCTGCTGCAAGCGTTTATCGATGATCGAGTCGATTAATTTTTCAATGTTGCCAAGTGTCGGCCTCTCGAGAGAGCGGGAAGCGGCTTCAACGGTTTCACAGATCATCAGGATTCCGGTTTCTCTGGTTTGCGGTTTCGGACCGGGATAGCAAAAGTCGTTTTCATTGATCGCAGAGTCGCCACTGGACTTTTCTTTGGCCTTATTGTAGAAATATTCGACCCTGGTAGTGCCATGGTGAGAGGGAATAAAATCCATAATTGCTTTTGGTAATTTATACTCTTTTGCGAGGCGTAGTCCCTCTTTAATATGATTAATAATAATTAATGCGCTTAGGTTTGGCGCAAGGTTATCATGTTTGTTACTGTCGTAAGCCTGGTTCTCGATGAAATATTCGGGTTTGGTAATTTTTCCGATGTCGTGATAATATGCACCTACACGGGCCAATAAGGAATTGGCGCCAATGGAATCAGCCGCCGCCTCAGTCAGGTTGCCCACCGTTACACAATGGGTAAATGTCCCGGTCGCCTCCTTGGATAATGCTTTCAGTAGCGGGTGATTAAAATCAGCAAGCTCAAGCAATGTGAGATCGGTCGTGATTCCAAAGACCAGTTCCAGCAGACTAATCAGGCCGTAAGCAAAAAACGGTGATAAAAAGGCATTCAAACCGGCGTAGATCAAATTATCAGTCATTTCGGTTACCGATGAATATTTCAGCAACTCGGTGACCCCTATACTGATTATATAACCCAGCAATATATAAATGATTGCCTGGAAAACCTGACTGCGTTTTCGTAATTTTCGCACAGAATATATTGCGAAAGAATTCACAAAGATGGAAGCGATAATAAAATCCAGACTGCCTCGCAATTGAGCACCAACAATCAAAGTGATTGTTGCAGCACCGATAAAGGCAATCTTACTGTCGAAGAGGATGGTCATCGTCATGGCAGCGATCGTAATGGGAATGGCGAATTCGGAAATACTGAATTTCTGGACAAAGACAGCGGTAAAAACAGACTCAATAATAAAAATGATCCCCAGTAAAATGACCATTTTGGGATCTTTGACTACGGAGGGCCGATAGGAAAGCAAAAAGGTTACAAAAAAGAATGAGATGATTGCTACAAGGAGAACCTGCCCGATGAAAATTACCGGGTCCCCGATTACCGGCAGACTTTTACGAAGTCCGCCGCGAATATTTGCCCGCCGGACCCGTTCTTTGGACATCGATTCCAGTTTTCTGGATATCTCGGGAGTTATCTTGGTATTGGCATCGACAATTTTTTCATTTTCCAGAACAATGCCTTTACTGATGGGTACTTTGTTGATTGCTTCCTGCTGGCGGGAATTGGTAATCTCTTTCTGATAAATCAGGTTAGGTTTCAGGAACTGGATAATAATTTCATAACCGGTATTGATGACTTTTGAATCCTGTTCCGGGTATTTGGCCTGCAGGGTCAGTTTGGCTTTCGTCCATGCTTCTTCAAGCGTTAATAACTGATCGATTTTTTCGTGCAGCTCTTCATTTTCCTGCTGAATGGCAATCCGGTCACTGATAATATCATTTTTTGAAATATCCAGAATGAGGTGTGCGTATAAATCACTAAGAATTTGTCTAAGCAAAGGATAGAATTTTTCCGGCGAAAAAATAGTTTCCCTTTTATTGCCAGGGGTAAAAATCAGCTGGGTGTAAACGGTTGAATTCTTTTCAAAGGCATAATCATTTTGAATTTGTGTCAACAGGTTTGTATAAGAAATCGAGTCGGTCTGGGTCATCGACTGAATCTCTTCGAATCGTTTGGAATAGCGATAGCGGTCCAGCAGTTTCATGGAATCTTCATACTTTTGCCGGGCTGTTTGAATTTTCTCCATATCAGCAAAGAAGGCTTGCAGCTTTGTCAACTCCGCGTTCTGAATATCATGGCTAAGTTTAAAAACAAAAGGTATCTTTTTTATTGCTTCACTGCGATCTTTGGCCAGTTCCGTATCGGATTTAAGGATTGGAAAATCAAAGGGCGCGATTATCGCCGAGCGGGTAATATCGTTGATTTTATAACTGTAGGCACTGTAGCGATTTTTTGGAAACAGTAATGCAATGATTATTACTGTGATAACTGCCCAAAGGATTGACCATTGTTTATGCCGTTTTGAAAGTTGCGGATCGAAGCGCTCTGTATCTTTTGTCGTCAGAAAACTTAGGTTAGCCACAAAAATTCATCCTCTTTTACCAGATTACCGCTGCCGAAGCCCAGGTAAACCCGGAACCAAACGCCGCCAGAATCAGTTTATCACCCTTTCCAAATTTGCCTTCTTTCCGGGCATCAACCATTGCCAGGGGAATAGAAGCGGCAGTCGTATTCCCGTACCTGTGTATATTACTATAAACTTTTTCAAGAGGCAAATCCAGTCTTTTGGTTATGGCTTCGGTAATGCGCATATTGGCCTGGTGGGGAATGACCAGTTTAATATCTTCTTTAGCCCACTGATTTGCTTCCAGGGCAGCGATGACCACCTCGGGAAAACGGATAACTGCATTTTTAAATACCTGACGACCGTTCATATATGGATATTGTCGGTGTTCATCCAGCATTTCTTTGGAAATTCGTGGAGATTCGTAACCAATCGGAACCTCCACCCATAAATCTTTTGCGTGTGTACCGTCGGCAAAAAGATGAGTGGATATTATTTCACTGTCATCATCCGATCGACTGATAATAGCCGCTCCGGCGCCATCACCAAATAATACCGCTATATCCCGTCCCTCGGTGGTCAGATTAAGTCCAGCTGATTGGACTTCAACACCAACGAGTAAAATATTCTGATAATGTCCGGTTTTTATAAACTGATCGGCGATGGACATTCCATATATAAAACCCGAGCATTGTACTCGAATATCAAGAGTCGGAACAAGAGTAAGTTCAAGCAGTGCCTGTAAAAAACTGCTGGTTCCCGGAGCCTGATGTTCCGGTGTTATTGTAGCGACGATAATTAAGTCAATATTTTCTTTTTGTATACCTGCATCACGGATTGCATCATGGCACGCGGGTAGAGCTAATTCGGCACAACCACACGGTTGAGTAACGAATCGTCTTTCATGGATACCTGTCCGTTCGATAATCCATTCGTTACTGGTATTCATCATTTTTTCAAGAGCGAAGTTCGTGACAACATTTTCGGGGACATATCCCCCTAATCCGGCAATTTTACTACGATACATTTTTGAACTCCTTCAAGATATTAATAATTTGATCCATTCGAATAATGTATATCTTTTACGTTCATCTGAATTTCTTTAATTCCGTTCCATTCATTTTCTTCGATGACAAATGCGATGTCCAATGGGCGATTACTGATCAGCATTTCGTACATTGTACCCAGTTTCCATCCGATTGCACTGACGACCTTTTTATCTTTTGCAGCTTTAAACTTCAGGTGATTCTCACCAACAATCCGAGGCATACCGGCAATCGAAAGATTACGGGCAACAAAGATTGGTCGCATATTCCCGGGCCCAAAAGGTGCCATTTTTTTCAGGTGGTTCAAGATATCCTGGTTGATTTCGTTAAAATCAATGTCGCAATCAATTTCCAAACAGGGATGCAGCATTTCTTCGCTTATCTTTTTGTTGGCGATACGTTTAATTCGCTCCTGAAATCCGGGTATCATCTCTTTGATAATAGTCATCCCGGCAGCCATTTTATGTCCGCCATAATTTTCCAGTAAATCCGCGCACTCAGTAAAAGCCATGTAAAGATCAAAATCAGCAATACTGCGGGCGGAACCTTTTCCGACACCATTCTGGGTCGAAATCATCACAACCGGGCGATTGTAAATCTCTTTTAATTTTGATGCAACAATTCCAATTACACCCTGATGCCAGTTCTCACCTGAAATTACAAAAATTTTGTCTTTATAGATATCATGCGTGGCATTTAACTGCAGGATTGCCTGATCAATAGTATCTTTTTCAATACTCTGGCGATTACGGTTTTCCTGTTCCAGTAAAGAAGACAGCTCCTGGGATTCATTGCGATCGAATGACGTCAGCAGTTTAACGGCCCGGGTGGCTTCACCTAGTCGGCCGGCAGCATTTATCCGGGGCGCCAAACCGAATACGATATTGACCACGTTCAGAATTTTATTCGTAAATCCCGAGACCTTCAGCAGTGCATTTACCCCGACTTTGCTTGTTCGATTCAGATATTCGAGCCCCTTAGCAACCAGTATTCGGTTTTCATCGAGAATCGGTACAATATCTGCCGCAGTTCCGATGGCCACAAGGTCCAGATGACGGTACAGCTTTTCCATAGGAATATTGTTTTTTATCGAAAATGCCTGAAGGAGTTTAAAGGCAACGCCCGCTCCGCAAAGCTCCTTAAACGGATAGGGATCGTTTTCCCGTTTTGGGTTCAGGATTGCCAGGGCTTCGGGAAGTGTTTCTGCCGGTTCATGATGATCGGTAACGATTAAATCGATTCCGTTTGCTTTGGCATAGATGATCTCATTAAAAGCGTTAATACCGCAATCACAGGTAATAATCAGGGTCGCATTTTGTTTAATTGCTTCGTCAATTCCGGTCCGGGAGAGGCCGTATCCATCTTTTTCACGGTCGGGAATATAGTAAATGGTGTTCAGACCAATTTCATGCAAATACAGATACAGCAGGGAGGTTGCGGTCGTACCGTCAACATCGTAATCGCCATAGATGAGAACGATTTCTCTTTTCATGAGCGCAGACTGGATGCGATCGACGGCTTTCTCCATATCCTGCATCAGAAACGGGTCGTGTAAATCCTGGATACTTGGATTAAAGAAATGATTAACTTCGTCGGATCTGGTAAATCCGCGGTTATACAGAACGGTGGCAATCGAGAAGGGAAGCTGCAGTTCAGCAGCCAGATTGCGGATCCCGACTTGTCGGGACTCGTTGTATTCTTTAATAATCCAGTCAAATTTCATAGTTAAAACAATAGCTGAAGTTGGTCGATAAGCCGAATTCTGTTTCCCGATAAATCGGGACGACAGTCATTTATCTATCCACGACTTTGCAGCCGGGATTAAGCGATCTACCCGAGAATTCAAGGGAACGGGCCATTCCAATTCTCTGCTTGATCTTGCTCCGGGTGGGGTTTACCCTGCTCCCGACCTCGCGGTCAGGACGGTGCGCTCTTACTTTAATCCCGCTTAATTGCGGGACGCACCATTTCACCCTTATCCCGACTAAAGTCGGGACGGTATCGTTTCTGTGGCACTTTCCTTCAACCGTGTAAACGGAAGACTCCGTGTTACGGAGCACCCTGCCCTGCGGAGTTCGGACTTTCCTCCCCGATGTACATCGGAGCGACTGTCTGACCAACTTCAGAATACTTCCTCCTCATGATTGGATCGAATTTCACTGGTCTTGTCATCCCAGTATAGCAATCGTCCACAAAATTCGCAACGGTTTAATATTTTTCCCGTGCGAATTTCTACAATTTTTTGTGGAGGGACAATTTTATGACACCCGCCACAGGATACCTGGGCCGGATGGTATTCGATATTTCCCTTTTTATCGGTCTTTTCTTCAAATACCTGATGAATCGGTACGATCGCAACCCCGTCTTTCGCTTTGGCAATGCGCTCGTAATCACGGATGTAGCGCTGCGAAATCATCTTAAGTATTTCTTCGCGTTCGCCCATTAATTTTGAATGAACGTCGTTAGTTTTTTTATTCGTTTTATCCAGTTGTTCGCGGCGATGTTCAATATCAATGCGTTTATCTATCAAGGTCAGGTCTTTGCTTTTTATTGATTCTTTTAAAGTCTGCATTTCCTCGTTTAATTCAAGAATCTTGTATTCTGCGGCGTCAATATTTTGCCGTACTGTATCAATTTCGGAAGTCAAAGCATCGTATTCTTTATTAGATGTAACGAGATACAGCTGATCCTGATAGCGTTTTAGATGTTCTTTGCTATCTTCAATCTGTCCTTCCAGATTTTTAATTACCAGGATAATTTCCTTCTCTCTGGCCCGATTTGATCCAAGGTCTCTTTCCAGAGTTGAAATGGTTTTTTCAAGGTTTTCCACAATCTGTGGCAAATCTCCCTTCAATTGGTTGATTTTCATTAATTCGTTATCAATCTTCTGTAAAATAACCAGGTATTTTAACTCTTTGAGCATTATTCCTCCGTGCTAGTATTCAAAATGAAAATTGCACCGAAGTGGGTGCAATTTATATCTTTATATATGGTTTGTAAATGGTTTGAAGCTTTCAAGACCTTACCTTCTTTGTGGGCGATATCCGATTTGAACGGATGACCTTCCCGATGTGAACGGGACGCTCTGACCAACTGAGCTAATCGCCCCGTGATCTGTTTCTACAAAAAGCATGAAAATTTATCTAAAATCAGGCACTAAATCAACATGATTAATTGTAATAATTAAAATTGATTTTGCCGATTCCAGTTATGTCGTCGAAAAATACCTTGATAGATGATGATAAATATATATAAAAACGGAAAAGGCGAGGCCAATAAAAAAGGGTTGAACACCCAGTGGAAATGAGGGATCGGATAGTGACGTCTGAAAAATTCCTGATAACAACCAGGAGCAAGATCCGCAAAATGCGGTAATCATTGCCAGAATTGTACTGTTTTGTGGTACCCGGACTCTTTGATAAAAAACCGATACCAGCGGCAGCAAGAGACTTGGAATAAAAAGAGAACCCAGCAGGTACCAGATTTTAACAACGGATGGAACGATGGTAAGGAGAATGACGGAAAAGAGCAATGTTAATCCAAGACCAAACTGTGTGGCGACCGTTATATTGACGTCCTGGCGGATTCTCCAAACAATATCACGGCCGAAAGTGACCGCAGCCAGGAATGAGTTGGAATCCAGTGTCGACATGATTGTCGCCATCAGGGAAATAAAAAAGATTCCACACAGGACTGGCGGCAATATCTGTTCACCCAGAAGTGGAAAGGCCATCAATCCTGGAATATCCTGAAAAATTGCACGGGCGTATAATCCGGCCGTGGTCGTGAGAAAATCGAAGAATATCCAGAACACAATTGCCAGAAGGATGCCGTTCCGGGCCGTCCCGGGTGTTTTGACTGCATAGCAGCGCTGATAAAAACCGGGATCCACGAATGTCCAAAGTGCGATAAAAAACCAGACGAAAATATACTGCAGGCCTTGTCCTCCGTCAAATCGCAAATGTGCAGGGGGAAGATTACTCTGGAGAAATTTGAGACCGCCGAATTTTACAAACAACGTAATAACCAGGATTGCAAATCCGCTGAACATTAAAACAAACTGAAACATGTCGGTTTTTACTACAGATTTGAACCCACCAAAAAAGACATACAGTGTCGAAAAACAAATACTGATTAGAACGGCAACCCAGAAAGGAATTCCGAAAATTGCCCGAAACAGAATGCTGAGCATGAGCAGGTATGAGGCCGGGGAAACCAGCAGAAAAATAAATATACTGCCAATCAGTCCGGCAGTTTTTCCGTAATGAATGTAAAGTTGGTCGGGAATTGTATAGAGTTCGGTTTTTCGCACTTTTGGTGCGATGAAAAATGCAAAGAGGATAGCAAACAGATAATAGGGTAATGCCTGGGTGACCCAATTTAATAAGCCATAATGGTATGTAAACTCACCGACTCCCAGTATTCCTCCGTACCAGGTGGATACCAGGGTCGCGGTAAATGCCGGCAATGAAAGCTTCCGTCCGGCCAGTAGAAAATTTTCATCATTCCCACGCTGTTTTTTTGATGAAAGCAACCCGATCAGCAGAAGTACGGCCAGATAGATAATAATCAGAAATTTATCGACAGAGGCGATGTGAATTGAATTCATCAGGATTGTAGCGGAGATATCAGCATGAGTTTTCCGGTGTCAAAGGAAATCCGGACTGTATCGTTGGTCACGACATTACTTACTCCATGAGAGCCGGGAAAAAGGTCTTCATGGGCAAGGTTCCATTTCAATCCGCTTGTAATCAGATTATTTGCGTTGGGCAAAGCGAAGATAGAGACAGTATGATTTATCGGGAAAACAAGCGAATGATTGCCCGGTGGCAGTATCAAGTATTCGGCTGATTTGGAATAAGTCCGGATACTTACAGGGTCACTGAGTCTTTCCGCAATTTGCATTGTGGCGAAACTATGATCATCTCGCAAGCCCAGAAACCCTAACAGTACAATATGATTACAGGTATGGTTTTCCATAACATAATTTAGGGCTTTTTCGAGGTCGTTTTCTTTCTGGGATTCCAGTGATAGTATTGGGACATTCAAATTTGTGAAATGATTTCTCGCTGCGCTGCTGATAGAATCCAGATCGCCAATTATCAAATGGGGAATAATCCCGATCCTTTGGGCGAAATTGGCCCCGCCATCGGAACAGATAATGAACTCTGCATCCTCTATTATTCTATGACAATACGATTCTTCCGGGTATTCACCATTACCAAGAAGTACATAATACGGAGATTTCGGAACCTGGTAGTTCATTTATTTTTTTAGAGAATAGTTTAGATTAGTTGTTCGTAGATCGGTATCTTGTTTTTCTGCATGCTCTTTTGAAATTTATTGATGTCAATGATGAAGGTATAATTCTTCATCTCCCGTTCTACTGCTTTTTGGTATTCTTTGGAATAGAAGTATTTCAACATGTATTTTTCAAGCGGTAAAATCAGATAATCGGAATCCCAGACCAATGTTGAACCGGTTTCGTGATTAATGATACAATCGTAATGAGCGGCCCAGGCAACGGTGTGGAACTTATACTTTCTCACCAGGTCCCGGTTGATCGAGAAAAGTATCGCCTGGTTGCGGGGATTTGTAAAAACGAAATCTTTTGTAAACATGAATGCTGTATGGTAATAGCGGGGTTTGTTAATCAAACCTTCGAGCCGTAGACGTCGGGTCATGATGATCAATATCTGCAGCATGCGGTCTCCGATGCCTAAGCCCGGGTACTGCTGTCCGGGCAGCTGCGGCCGGATTTCGTCAAAGCTTATTCGCGGATTCTGAAGTAGAAGCCATTCGATTTGAAGCAGGTTTGGGCTTCGGTCCGGAAACTTTGGCAGATTGTCCTGCTGTAAATTAACCGGGCCTTTTTTCACGACCATTTCACAGATTTTATTATTGTCGCAGGCGTCACCGGTGAAGACATAGAGACGGTGAGTGTGCGGATCACTCGTGTCGATATCAACTTGTAAATCCGTCAGACCCAGACGAGCAAGGGCTTCAGTAAGGCCAAATGCATCAATGGCATTTTTCAGACCTTGCCGTGTGAAAACACCCATGAAAAAATTTGAACTCTGCTCTACCCGACCGGCAGATACAATGTTATCCATTGTCAAATCGTTGCTTTCGGCACCGGCCTGCAGATCAGCAAGTGTCAGTTTGCGGGCGATTTTGATATACTGTTTACGAAAACGACTTTTCATAATCTCTTGATTTTTAAAGTTACAGAAGTCTCGTTAATCAACAACATAAATCTTTGGAATCTCTGTTTTTTCAAAGTACCCGATCCGGGTAGCGTTCAGAATTCCCTTTTGTTGCAGTTCTTTTACCATTTGTTCGGCATCTGGTTCCGGGATCGCAACCAGTAAACCGCCCGATGTCTGGGCATCGGACAGAACAATCTTGGTGATCCGGGAAGTGCTTTTTTTCCAGACAATTTTATCCTTTAAATATTCCAAATTTGCATCGGTACCCCCGGGGATGACATCACGCCGGATCATATTGATCGTGTCCGGAATTACCGGAACCCGGGAATATTGTACTGTGGCAGAAATTGTACCATCGTTGAGCATTTCCCATAAATGGCCCAGAAGTCCGAATCCGGTGACATCAGTGCACGCGTGCACCGGATATCGACGAATAATTTCAGCGGACTTGGAATTTAACTCGCTCATAATTGATATAATCAGGTCTTTGATACTATCGCTTAATAAACCTCGTTTCAAGGCCGTTGCTAAAATACCCAGGCCAATGGGTTTTGTCAATATCAAGACATCACCAGGTTGTGCCCCGGTATTACGCCAGATTTTATCAGGATGCACGATTCCGGTAACCGCCAGACCAAATTTCGGTTCATTGTCTTCAATTGTATGGCCGCCTAAAATTGGAATCCCTGCTTCCCGGGCGATTTCCTGAGCGCCGGCTAAAATTTGTTCGAGGACGCTAATGGGTAGGCGTTTCTCAGGAAAAGCTGCTACATTCAATGCAAACAACGGCTTAGCACCCATCGCGTAGATATCACTAAGCGAATTAGCGGCGGCAATGCGGCCGAAATCAAAAGGATTATCGACGATAGGAGTGAAAAAATCAACCGTTGAAACGATGGATATATCATCGTTCAGACGATAGACTGCAGCATCATCGGATGTTTCAAAACCGACCTGTGTAAATTCGGAAGGAAGTGCCTTGAATTTCTTTAGTATTTTTTCCAGATTCTGAGGCCTGATTTTGCAGGCGCAGCCCAGACCATGGGTGTACTGCGTGAGTCGAATATCAGAATAATCATTAAGTAAAATTTCGGTCAGCGGGTTTTTTGATAAATGTTGATAAGATTCGGCGATTTTTAAAACAGCCAAATCAATGTCTTCCGCAGTGGTGGTTCTGCCGACGGAAAACCGGATACTGCCAAGAATTCGCTCGTCCCTGAAACCCATGGCCTTGAGTACATGGGACGGTTCAACGCTGTCAGCATGACAGGCGGCGCCGGCGGATGCGGCAATGTCCGGCAAATTATCCAGCAACGTATTGGCATCAATACCGGGGAAATAGACATTCACGGTATTCGGTAATTTATGGTCTGCTGGACCGTTTAGTTGAATTTCCGGTAATTCGGATTTTAGCTTGTTCCAGAATTGGTCGCCATACATTGTCAATTCGGAGATAATTTTGGTTTCATTTTGATGGAATATTTTTACTGCGGTTCCCAGGCCGACAATTTCAAGAACATTTTCGGTACCCGGTCGTAGTCCGTGCTCGTGTCCGGCGCCATGGATCAGCGGACTGATTTTCACACCGGTTTTTATATAGAGTGCGCCGACTCCTTTGGGAGCATTCATTTTATGACCGGCAACTGACAGCAAATCGACGCCAAGTTCCTGGACATCCACATGAATTTTTCCGACTGCCTGAGCAGCATCTGTATGTATAAGACACTTCTTTTCATGTGCGATTTGGGCAATTTCGCGGATTGACTGAATTGTTCCTACTTCATTGTTGGCCAGCATAATTGTGATCAGAAACGTGTCACTGCGAATCGCTTTTCGTAGGGAATCCGCACTCACCATTCCCGATTCATCAACCGGTAAATAAGTGACGGAAAATCCCTTCTTTTCCAGGTATCGGCACACTTCCATCACGGCCGGATGTTCAATTGTGCTGGTAATAATATGCCCGGTACCATTCAGGTCGGCAATCCCTTTAATGGCCATGTTATTGGACTCGCTGCCGCCACTGGTGAAAATAATTTCCTCCGGAACACAATTCAGGAGGGCAGCCAATTGTAATCGGGCGTCTTCTATGGCTTTCTTTCCGGTTTGGCCATAAGGATGACTGCTGGATGGATTTCCATAATGATTTTTCAGGAAGGGCAGCATCGCCTGGACAACTTCGGGTAGCAAGGGAGTGCTCGCATTATGATCAAGATAAATTGGTTTGTTTTTCATAATCAGGATTTAGTTTGATTCAATAAGCAGACTAAAATCCGCACTGGTTACCGAATGCGTCAGAGCACCAACTGAAATAACATCAACACCGCTTTCTGCAAATGATCTGATGGTGTCCAGCGTAATATTACCGGATGCTTCAAAAAGGATATGGTTGTATAGTTTTTTAGATTTGGCTTCATTGATGAGAGTATGGATTTGATCCGGCTCAAAATGATCAAACATGATGACAAACGGGAAGGGGGCGGTGATATTTTTAAGATAGCCGAGAATAGCCCGAAATTCATCCGCATTACTGACTTCGATTTCGATAAATCGCAGGTACGGATATGCGGATATCATCTGGGTTACCGCGTTCCGCAATGCATCGGGATTGTCTGAATTTCGCAGAACTGCGAGGTGGTTTTCCTTCAACATGGCGGCATCGTGAAGTCCCAAACGATGAGTCAGTCCGCCGCCACACTGAATGGCATGTTTGTCCAGGAGGCCCCACAATGTCTTTCGGGTGCCGACAATAAATGTGTTGGTACCGGCGATAGTATCCACGTAGGATTTAGTAGTTGTGGCTATGCCACTCAAACGTTGCAGAATATTCAGGATACTGCGTTCAAGGGTCAAAATTTCGGCGGCTTTGCCGGTAACCCGAAGTAAAATATCTCCGGACTTCACAAGATCACCGTTTTTAAAATCAGACTGTATCTGGAGATCATGGCGAGATGCAAAATAGATTGTTTCGTCCAATCCGGCTATAACTGCCGGGGATTTGGCAATAATTTTGGCTTTCAGGGCGGATTCATATGACTGCCGAGGTATCAACGATACATCGCCGCTGTCTACGTCTTCGTCAATCATTTTTTTTAAAAAACTATTAACAGTGTCCCGATACGATGAGCGGCTCAGATCAAGTTCGTCGGCGGCATCAAAGGCATTCCGAATGACATTGTCTCTGTTTATTTGATCCAAACTTAAATCCTTTTTCTATCTGTATAGTCTGTGATTACAAAGGTAATTTACAAAAAAATAATGAGAATTTTAGCGTTATCCCGTTCGTTTACGTTAATTTTACAAAATTGGAAGAGTAGAGCAGTCGGGTATTTTTTAGAAGTTCAGGAAAGTATTTTTTTTGCCAGGTCTTCAACTGAGGAAAACAGTTCAGACGGACGGCGGGCCTGTAAGGATTCAACGGTATTATATCCCCATGAGACGGCGCCCGATGAGATACCGATATGATTGGCCGCGTCAATGTCCCTGATTTCGTCGCCGATATAGATGGATTCTGTTTCCGGGATTCCGCTTTTTGCCAGTACTTTGCGCAGTTTGAGTCCTTTTCCGAATATCGACACGCCACATTCGAATTGGCTAATCAGAGACATCAGTTCCTGCCCCAAAACCTGACCGATGTTTTCGACCGAATTTGAGCTGACAACGGCCAGTTTGATCTTGTTGTGTGCTAATTTTCGCAATAAAGTATCGATGCCGTCAAACAGGGGAATTGTATGAATGTCATCAGCCATCAATTTGCGCATGTGGCTTCCAAGCAGTGGCGCTTTCCAAAGTGGTAAACCAAGATGTTTAAGTAACTTCGTTGCATCGTAATTTCGCAGTAGGCCGTGTTCACTCTGGTTAATCGGACGGAATTGAAATTTTTCAGCAACCTTGTTGACAATCTTTGTCAGCCAGGGAAAGGAGTTGGCAAGAGTTCCATCAAAATCAAAAATAACAAGTTTGTATTTCACGAAAAGTCTTACTCCAAATTACACTAAAATCTCGGAAATAATTTACGGATTTTTATTTTTCCGTCAATGCAGAACATCTTAAAATTCGTTATTCAGTCTGAATGTGGTTCAGATTGAATTTTCGGTCGTTTTTTTTGATTTGTTCTGCCCATTCGGTCGCTCGTTCGATTTCACCCTCTTTCAGGGGACCTTCGGTGCCTATGACGATGAATCCCTCCGGTGGAAGTGACAGATTTCCCTGTTTCTTCTGAAGTTTGGCAGCGATGGGTTCCGCAGCATAACCAAATATTTTTACGAAAAAAGTCAGTATCGCCGAGTTTACGTCTTTGATCGACATACGGGTATCGAATGCCGCAACATTGACGCCATTCAATGCGCCGGCCGGGATTTTTCCAAGAAAGGAATTAATTGCCGGAGTCGCTTTGAATCCACGGGTCGGAGAGCCGACAACCAGGATATTCAGCCCGGTTAACTGTTCCGGTTTTACGTCGGTAACCCGCAGGACCTTGACCTCTTCCGGCGACCCAAGCGCTTCCCCCATAATTTTGGCAACCTTTTCCGTATTGCCAAACACTGAATCGTAAATGATCATTGTTTTCATTATGTTATCTCCAACCGAATGCCTGTTTATTTGTCACGTTTTTTTCGCATAAATGAAATACCGCCAAAACCGCTGATGATGGCGATATAGAAACCGAGGTCATACCACCAACCGGTGTTATATGTCTCATAGATACGGATTACCGGATTTAAAATACCGACAATTAAGGAAATTGGTGCAATCCAGCCGTGCCAAACGCCGGTGAAAAAGCCGGCCGGTTTTACAATTGTCCGGGCGCCGTCGCCGGGCAGACAGGCCGATAATGCAAGCAGGATAAACAGGAAAATCAGAGTGACTGGAATGAATTTAAAAATCTTATGTTTTGATATCTCCATGATCAACTCCTATATCTTTATTTCATTAAAATACACTTTTTCACTATTGTCATTCCCG
Organism: bacterium; assembly: GCA_018824205.1. Lineage (GTDB taxonomy): Bacteria > Fidelibacterota > UBA2242 > UBA2242 > UBA2242 > B118-G9. The sequence continues at coordinate 13,747 of JAHJGX010000095.1, read as the reverse complement.
AAGACTGAAGTTTATATAGATAGACACCGGAATTCATTTGGCCAGCATTCCATTCTACTGTATGCCTACCGGTGGTTTTAAATTCGTCGACAAGAGTTTCAAGCAGTTGTCCCCGAAGATTGTAAATACTAAGGGTAATGAAATCATCCTTTGGCACATCAAAAACAATAGTCGTAGATGGATTAAAGGGGTTGGGGAAGTTTTGAAACAGATGAAAACCTTCCGGTAATTTTTCAGAGGGTTGAATAGCCAATCCCGTACTGGTAACGACATTGCTTTCATTATTCAGACGGTCAAGGGCTGCGACACCATAGATATAACCGCTGTAATTTCCATCGGTGACACTATCCGGATCTGAAGGTGTCGTGATAGTGTAAATGTATTCGGGATTAGTAATGTCAGTCAGATCGCTATCGGGCCATTTATAGATGATGTATCGATAGGGTTCGTCATCAGATTTCGTAGGCAGATCGTGTCCCCAGCGAATAATCGCTTTTCCATCGCTTTCGGCAACATCAACCCATGTCGGATCGATTGGAGGAATACTGTCAATCCAACTCATTTGCGGCGTCAGGGCCGGATACTTATAATAATTGGTTTTAAGTGAGTCGAGAAAACCTTTGGGATTGTCTAGAACACCAAGAGTTACTCGAAAATACACATTTCCATAGCATCCCTCAGTATTTCTGTTGAGTTGTATCTGATGGGGTAACTCGTCAGCATCCCAATTATGAAGCTCGTCGGTAATACGATATGGGGCATTTCCGGTATACAGGTGTCGGCTGTTTATTTTAGCCTGATCGGCCCACCACGGCATTAATAATCCATAATCCTGACCACCTTCAAAAGGCCAGTATAATTGGGGTGTCAGGTAGTCAATATATTGGCCGTCCAGCCACGCGACCGGATCACAATAAATGGCACTATATGAACTCGTTCCTACAATGCCGGAGGGAACACCGCTTTTCCAGATACCAAAAGGGCTCATGCCGAATTTTACATTGGGTTTTACTGCTTTGATACTGTCATAAATTGATTCAATCAACAGATTTACATTGTCTCGACGCCAGTCCCCGATATCAGTGAATCCGCGGTTTTCCGCTGCAAATGTGGCCTGATCTTCATTGTTGATACCACTGTAGGGATAAAAATAATCGTCCATGTGAACACCATCAATATCGTAGCGATTGACAACATCCATTACAACACTGAGAACATATTCGCGGACAACGGCCATACCGGGATTCAGGATATAATCCGTCGCTTTACGGTCTTCAGTTTCTTGTTCATCCAGAGCATAATAAATATTATCAGCACTTGTTTTACTACCAACTGCCAGAATCCACTCTGGATGTTTATTAAAAACATGGTCGGCAGAAGTACCGTCACTGCTTCCCTTTTTTGCACGGTAAGGATTAAACCAGGCGTGCAGTTCGATGCCGCGTTTATGGGCTTCTTCAATGGCAAATACCAAAGGGTCGTAGTACGGATTCGGCGCCTGACCTTCGGTGCCGGTCAACCAGTTAGACCAGGGTTCAATTTCCGAAGCATAAAACGCATCGCAAACAGGCCTGATCTGAAAAATTGCAGCATTCATATTGGCTTTTTGCATACCATCAAGAATGCTGATTAATTGAGATTTCTGGATGGATACTGTTGATGATTTCGGCCAATCGAGTCGCAGAACAGTCGCTATCCAGGCCGCCCGGAATTCATATTTCGGCGCTTGCTCGGCAATCGATGTGATTGATAAAAATAACAGTCCGATAATCATCGATATATTTTTTAATTTGATAACCATGAAGAACCTTATTGTTGATATTAGTTATGTAGCCGTACTAATCTACGGATGAATTCCGTCTAAACCAAGTGCCGGGTAAATGAATCGTGACGACGGGCATTTCGAATAATGATACTTTTAACAGGCGAACCTCCCAGCAGAGTGCAAACAGTTCATGATAAAGTAGTGATAAAGTTTTGTAGTTGGTGGTTTTTACCAAAACATCCCTTTTATATAATTGAGTAGTTCTCCCGGATGATGAATAATATGATCAATGGCTAATTTTAAGAGAAAGCTTGGTCGCAGAATGATCAAACGTAAAATTCTGGATGGTTTTTTGAGAATCTTATAAGATATTTCTTCACGCAATTCAAACAGACGTTCTGAAGAAAGATAATGAGTTTTCACATTTGCCTGAAACATATCATATTTGGAATAATCGCTAAGGTTTGTAATTAATCCAGCTTCTAATAACTCTTCTCTGATTTTTGTTTTTGGAAATGGAGTTAATAAGAGGAAAAAGGGTATATCGACGTTTATTTCATTGGCAAATTTATAATTTGCATCCATTGTTTCTTTGGTATCATTAGGATTTCCTAATATAAATGAGCCAATTACGATTACGCCACATTTCCGAAAGTCATTTACTACTTCAAGAATATCTGATTGGGTGTTTTGCTTGGACTTACCAGCGATGGATAAATTTTCTTTTACGATATTTTCAATACCTAGAAATACAAATTTTACGCCTGCTTCTGCCATTTTTTCGGCTAATCCGGGTGTTTTCTTAATTCCCGTAACACTGGCCTGTGTGATATAAATGATGTCATTCAATTCCGAATTTATAATTGCGTCACAGATTTCGATATACCGTTTACCATCGATTGTGATATTGTCATCGGTGAATAGAATTAATTTTGCGCCGTGGTTTTTTGCATCCTGAATATCGGCGATCACTCGTTCGATTTTGAACTTACGAAATGTTGTTCCATACATTTGTAGAATACTACAGAATTTACAATTATTGGGACATCCCCTTGACGTTTCGACGGTATCAGCAGGTATTCCTAAAAAGTGGAAGCCCTTTTTGATAATTCTAGCGCTTCGTTTTGGCAATGTTAATTTATCAATATCCAGAACTCCCGAACAGGGATTATGTATAATCTGACCGTTGTCCCGATAGCTAAGACTTGATATGTTTTCAAAGCCAATTCCGGATTTGACGCATCTAATTAATTCGTTAAAGACTGTTTCACTTTCATTGCGAATAATAAAATCGAGCGTATCGCAACCATCGTAACTAAGAATATTGTCATAATCGATGGTTGCATAATATCCACCCAATATAGTTGTGATATCTTTATTAAAATTTTTGACCACCCCGGCGAGTTGGACAATTTCTGCAAATTGAAAAATCATACAACTGAAATCAACAACATCGGGCTGAAATGACAAAAGTGTCGCTAAAAACGTTTTTTCCGGATTTTTTGTTACAACAAGGTCAAGAACCTTGATTTCGTCATCGGGACAATAATAATTTCCGGCAATGGAACACAAACCAAGGTTAGGAAGCCGGGTTACGCGGTCAAAACCAAATACGGTCACGGAGCTGGATACAAGCAGGATTTTCATATGGCAATGTCCATTTTGGTTAATATTCCACAGCAATATTACGGTTTTTATACGAGGAATTCAGCAACAAAATTAGTCGAAAAACACGGCAATTTATCTGTAGTATTTATGGTTTTAATTTGGTGTTATGGATCAGCGTAAATCGGTATTATTCTTTGCCACAGATATTGCTTTAGTGGAATTCTGTTTTTCTTATCAAAGGTGATTCCTTCCGCTTCCAGAAAATGACGTTGAATATCAGCGAAGAATGGATCGGAGCGGATGCTGACTTCGCCTTTGGCATTGATCACCCGGTGCCAGGGAACATCGCTATCATCAGGAAGAGCATACATCGCATAGCCCACTTGCCGGGCATGTCCGGGAATCCCAGCCAGCATCGCAATTTGCCCGTAGGTGGCCACGTGACCGCAGGGTATCTGTTTTACAATGCCGTATATTTTTTGATAAATCTCAGAGCCCATACTCAGTTTGCTATTTAAAAATTCTGTCAGCGTTCTTTCGAAAAACGATCTATCTTGCCAATATTACTTTCTGGGTACTCACCTTATCATTAACATGCAGTACAATGAAATAAACGCCGCCGGCCATATCGCGGCTGCTGTCATTTTTCCCATTCCAGTGCAAAGCGTAATATCCGGCGGCCTGGTAGCGGTTTTCGGAGAACATTCTGACAGTCTTTCCCATAAGATTGACGATTTGCAGCGACACCGGTGATTCTTCCACCAGCGTGTAGGCGATAGTAATCGTGCTGTTGAAGGGATTTGGATAGACTGTCCAGAGTTCAGAAATTACCTTCTGTGCCTGAATGACAACGGTTTTATGATATTCGACGACGCCGTTAAAACTGACATCTGCCAGGCGATATTCGTAACAGGTGCCAGGTATGATCAATTTGTCTTTGAATGTGTAGCTATTAGATGATGAAGTAGAGCCGTGACCCTGCAACGCCGGATGGGTTTTATAAGAAGCGATTTCAAGCCGGCCAGATTCCGGTTCATTATTCCCGGCAATAGTTTGTCTTTCGATGACAAATCCCAGATTCTCTGTTTCGGATTCTGTCTGCCATTCAAGGATGATGTTTCCATTCGATTGTTTTGCAGTAAACCAGGATAAGGTTACCGGCAGTGAACCGTCGCCGCTGAAAAGGCTGGTGCCTTCTGCATAGGGTGTCGCAAAGCCCATTAAATCTCCGACAGTCGGTGCAATATCTCGCTGGGTACGGATTGTATTGATCACTGAATTTCCCGGGATTTCTTCACCAATGGCTAAAAAAATCAAGTGCTGAGAATCTTCGCTGCTATCGCCGTGACTGTAAGTGTCTTGGTTCTCAATATAAAACATCCCATGATCGCAGGTGACGATTAGTGTCGTAGCGTTTTGATAATGAGAATCCGATTGAATTTTAAGCCATAATTGATAGACAATTGAATCTGCCCTGGTAACTGCTGTAAAATATTCAGGATAACCAAATTCATGACCAATCATGTCTACATCTTTGAGGTTCATCAGGATTAAATTCGGATGGTAGATGTCCATTACGTGGATCATATTTTGCCAGGTGATCAAATCACCGGTATAATCATTGGTCGTGCAGGCAGCTGTATATTCAGCACCATACTCTGTATCTGAACTATACTGTAAAATGTTGAGTTTATCAGTTCCCGCAAGAACCCAGCAACTATTTTCCGGCTTACCGGTTGATTTCCGGTAATATTCAAAAATAGTAGGCTTTATCGGATGTTCACTGCCGTCATTGGCAATATATTGCCAGGTTCCGGTGACAATCGAAGCGTGTCCCGGGCAGGTATTGGTTTCACCGTAGTTGTAGAAATTGTTATAGACTGTTCCGTAGGGTTTCATGTCATTCCACATGTTGGGGATATAGGTTGCGCCTGTCCCGAATGTTTCAGTATACCGGGCGCCATCGATGACAACGATAATTACGTTCTCGACGGCTGATAAAGATATACAGGAAAAGGCTATCAGAAAAATAAAAATATATTTATTGAAATTAACCATTTTAAGTATCACCGAATACCAATCAATTATTAATGTAAAATAAAAGATGTAATTATGATATAAATAAATATGGAAACTATGCTGATTTTTAGCTATTTCTGGAATAAGCTTTCATCACACCCAACCGATTTCCAGGAACTCTGATAGAGGATACATAAAATTTAACATACCCTTGATTCAGATTCCTTCGCCGCTACTGAAATCTTCAGATACCAACGGAAATTCTTGGATTATTTTTGCTTTCTTTTTCTCCAGATACTCATCAATTTTCGTTGTGATGCCTTCAAAGGATTCGATTTGCTTTATTCTTTCTTCAATTTTTTCCTGTTTTTTGATCACGAACTGGATTGCATCGGCGATCGGGTCGGGCAGCTTACTGTGTTCCAGATCATCCACGTCTTTTGGCGAAAAACCAATCCCAATACGCCCGGGAACCCCAACGACCGTGGCACCCGCAGGAACATCTCGCATGACTACGCTTCCTGCTCCGATTCGAGTGTTGTTTCCCACTTGGATTGCTCCCAAAACAATCGCACCGGCACCGATTTCCACATTATTTCCGATCGTCGGATGACGTTTTATTTTTTCCTTACTGGTGCCGCCTAGTAGAACACCGTGATATATCAGTACGTCGTCCCCGATCTCCGCTGTCTCACCGATGACAACGCCAATTCCATGGTCGATAAAGAAGCTTCTGCCGATTTTTGCACCAGGATGAATCTCGATTCCGGTCAAAAAGCGGTTAATATGAGAAATAAGTCTCCCGATGAAGTAGAATTTTTGCCTCCAAAAGAGATGAGCCAGCCGGTGCATCCAGATAGCATGTAAACCCGGGTAGCAGGTCAAAACCTCCAGCAAGCTCCTCGCAGCCGGATCTTTTGAATAAATTGTTTTTATATCTTCTCTGATTCGTTTAAACATAGAATCTATTATCTGTTAAAATATCTTTAAAGTTACGTTGAGGTCAAAAACAAATGCTCAATTTATTTTCCGAATTTGAATATTGCCCCATATGCCAATTTTAGCATCTTTAATAATGATGACGCCGTATACAGCTTTGATTATTTTTACGAATTCAATCCCTTTTTTGATGTCCGACTGATTTTGAATCAAATTACATACAGCAGTAGCGACAGCGTCGGCGATCAGCGTTGATTTCGATATTATTACCACAGCATCTGCTCTTCCAAAACTGAACGAATGTCCGAAAGTTCCGGATGAAGTGCAGACTCCGAGTGGTGTTTCATCGGCATTTATTTCAATAGCCAGTTTGTTGGAGAGGGTGGACGGGCCGGCGTAAATGCCGATGAGCCTGTTTTTATTGCTTTTTATATAAATATCCCCGCCATTTTCGATAATGATCTGGTCAGAATAAATAAGGAGATCGTTCGCTACATATTCAGCCAGAGCGCCGGCTACCGATGCAAAAGGACCTACTCCGGCTGAAGAAGAAGCGCTTGCCATTTCTTTGATAATTTGTGGCGCTTTGTTATTGACTTTATAAGGTTTGAGAGTTGTTTGGAATTCGGGATTCTCAGAGATGTATTGTTGTATCTGCATCCTGTATTTATGTACCGAAACAAGAGCTTCTGTTGATAAGTCTCGCTCAGCGCTGATATAAAGATCAGTTTCCATCACCATGACCTGAAACCCTGTCAGGTCATTACTCTTTACACTATTCCGATAAATTCTTTCTTCGTACAATTAAATCCAGTATTAAAATAAATTTCTCGTTGAGAGTAATAAGCATTTTCATAATATTGAATGTTAGATCAAAACCTTTGACTATCTTGCATGAAATTGGTCGGTTGACAAGCCCAAAGGGGTAATGAAATACTGACCTTTTCGAAATCATAGTAATATTTCATAAAGTTAAATGGAAGGCGCAGACTGGAATGATAGTATAATCTGCGCCTTCATTATCCATTTTCTACCCTGGTTGAATGGGTCTCTCGGTTAATGGTTTGAAAGAATAGCCGGAGTCAGGTCCGGGAATATTTGTCACTGGTTCGCTCAGTAAAAACTCACCCTTCTGAATGTTGTCCTTTAAGATATTGGCTATTTCTACTGCTCTTCGGTAACTGGAGATATTTGCTGTCAGAATCTCCTTGCCTTCCAGAGTAATCTTACCGCTTTTCAATTGTTTGTAATTCACTTGACCTAAACTGCCGGGTTTTGACTGTGGATATGCCTCACTATAATCGATGATCTGAGCCCAGAGATCTTCATCTTTTACGGCAGTGTATCTGCAGATCTCTTCATTCAGAATCGGAATGGGGATTCCTATACCAACGGCGAGCGATACGCCATATCCCTTGAAGCTTACTCCAACTAACCATTTAGAATTCATCTGCTTCAGGTCACCGATAACAGCCAGCGTTCCAGCCGGCGATAACGGAACTCCGTTTTCACCCCGTTTAACTCCCGGGTTGTGTTGGGTCCCTTGCCAGGCGATATAACCAACGCCCCCACCTAAAAAGATCTTGGTTCCGATACCAATTGTTTTATAAAACGGATCGTTCAGCAACGGGGAGAGTTGTCCGGCGCTGCAGTAGTTGGCATTTTTTAAGTTCGGTTTTAATATGCCCATATAAGTGTAAATCGTCTTATTTGAAAGATTGATGGCGACGTTATAATTCTGATAGGCATTCCGGGGATTGAAAAGGACAGCTTCATTCAAGTCTTTGATATTGATGAATGTCTCTAATTGTTTCCTCGGATAGCAATCCGTTCCATAGCCAGTAGCCCGAAGTTTTATGTCTTTTCCGGCGACAAGATCTTCAATTAAATGACCTCCACCATAGCTGAATTCTCCGGGATGAACCTTATTCCGAAGATCGTAATCAGGTAAAGCAGTAGCGCCGACATATAGGTCGACAGCGGCAAACCCGGCATATGCAGGCACATCATTCAAATAAGCATTTCCTCCGCCGAGTTTGATTTTTGGTTTGGAATGTCCGATATTGAAGTAAGTGCCGGAAGAACACATTGGTCCAAATGTACCTGTTGTAACGACATCCACTTCCTGCGCAGCTTTACTGATTCCTTTTTTTTCGACAATATCAATAATTTCTTCAGCTGTTACTATTACAGCTTTTCCCTTTTTTATCTTTTCATTTATCTCTACAATTGTTTTAGCCATCTTACAGATTCTCCTTTGTAATCTATTATTTCAGCATTGCTTGACTAATAATGTTTTTCTGAATGTTTACCCCATATGGGGTTGTGCATAATCCATAGCATAAAAATCACCTTTCCCTCAGCAAACGTCTATATCAATTCTGTTGAAAGAGCCATGTTGTAAGATATCGTTCTCCCGTATCAGGTAATATGACAACAATTAGTTTATCTCGATTTTCATCTCTTTTTGCGACTTCTATGGCTGCCCAAGTTGCTGCACCGGAAGAGATTCCAACTAATATCCCTTCCTCTTTGGCGAGGCGGCGTGCCATAATGCCGGCATCTTCATCGCTAACTTGAATAACCTCATCAATCAAGTCCATATTTAACACATCTGGTATAAACCCGGCCCCGATTCCCTGAATTTTATGAGAACCTGGTTTACCACCGGAGAGGACTGGTGAATCTGTCGGTTCAACAGCAATTGCTTTGAAAAATGGTTTTCTTTCTTTGATGATTTCAGAGATTCCGGTTATTGTTCCACCGGTACCGACGCCACTAATCAAAATATCAATTTTTCCGCCAGTATCTCTCCAAATCTCTTCAGCAGTAGTTTTACGATGAATTGCCGGGTTTATCGGATTTTTAAATTGTTGGGGCATATAGGAATTCGGAGTCTGTTCCAAAATCTCCTCCGCTTTTTTTATAGTGCCGCTCATTCCTTCCTGTCCCGGAGTTAAAACTAATTCGGCCCCTAATGCAATCAGTAACTGTCTGCGTTCTAATGACATCGTATCCGGCATTGTTAAAATCAAATGATAACCCCTTGAGGCACAAGTAAAAGCAAGAGCAATGCCGGTATTCCCAGATGTAGGCTCTACAATCAGAGTCCCCTGATTTATTAATCCTTCCTCTTCAGCATTATTAATCATTGCAACAGCTATTCGGTCTTTTACACTGCCGCAGGGATTAAAAGATTCCAGTTTTGCGACTACATTTATATTATTTTTTTTATTGATATTTTTAAGGTATACCAATGGTGTATTTCCAACTAATTTTGTGATATCTTCAGCAATCTTTTCTCTCATAATTCCTTTTCGCTCGGTTAAATATAATACATGTGTGATGATTTTTCCTTTTGTAAAGTTATCAGGTCCTCCAAAGTTTTTGATTCGAGCGTCTGGTAGATACTATCTCTAAGCAGCTTCCAGATATCCCGGCTGACGCACCGTTGGACCCGGCTACAAACTGAGGGAGTATCGAGACATTCGACCGGAGATAAAGAGCCTTCCAGTGATTGAACAATATCTCTGAGTGATATTTCAGAAGGTGGTTTTGCTAAGGTATATCCACCATGGGCGCCCCGGGTTGCACTGACGAGTCCGATTGCTTTGAGGGGAGGAAGGAGGTGCTCTAAATATCCGGTGGAGATATCCTCTTTAAGGGCGATGTCTTTCAATAAGACCGGACCGTTTTTATAATTTTGAGCAAGCTGCAACATCAGTCTGGTTCCGTATCTTCCCCTTGTTGATAGACGCATCATGTAAACTCCACACTTTGTAAAATCACAGTTTAAATAGAAATCATACTAATCTTAGTATTTCAGTAGGAAATGTAAATAAGTTGACCGCTTAATGCAAGAAATTAAATGTAACCGCTCAAGATGAGATAAATAAGAGGTTGGACAGAGAGCTATTAATTGGGATGTCTGACTATGATTAATCAGATCCTAACGCTGTTGTGCTTCTCTAGTTTACGATAGAAGAAGGATCGATTCTTCGTTTGGTGCGCTTATTCCGCCGTAAGAAATACGAGCTGTCGCCCCAGAAATTGTAACCGATGGTTTCACTGATAGACTGGATCCGCCGCTCCAGACAGCCTTTGCATGTGCTGGAATTTTCCTCAAGACAGGGCTTATTGGCATCGAGCTGATAGTTATCGCGGTATTTGGTGTCCGTGATGTTGGGTATGATGATATTGGCCCCGGTGCGGATGTCCAGCTCACGGCCTGTTGGATTAAGGGCTTGTAAGGCTGTAAGTGTTTTCATATTATTTTCAGATGCTGTGGGGGGTGAGATTAATCATTACGGATGGGCTCGACGATAATCCCGCCGCCGAGGACGCGATTACCATCATAAAGTACAATAGACTGTCCCGGCGCAACGGAGGGACCAGGTAAATCAAATAACACCTTGATTTGTTGGTCGTTTTCCCAGGTCACAGTTGCATCAAGTTTCCGCTGACCTTGCCGAATTTTAGCCCGGGCGCGAATCGCCTTTCCCTGGGCTAACGAAACGAAAAGATTAATCTCATTGGCGAGTAGTCCGTGAGCAAACAGACCTTCACGCTCGGTCACGATAAGGCGGTTATTGCGAGGGTCTTTTTTTAGAACATAAAGGGGACGCGGGTGACTGATGCCGAGACCTTTGCGTTGCCCCACTGTGTAGTGGATGAGACCTTTATGCTGACCCAGTATGCGTCCATTATCGTCGATGATATCACCTGCTTTCGCGTCAGCCTGGTCGAAAAGGACACTGTAATCTCCGCCTGCAATGAAGTCCTGACTCTCAGCCTGATCGGCAACGTCTAGGCCATATTTCCCGGCAATTCCGCAAACTTCGGTTTTCGTCAATTCTCCGAGTGGGAAAAGAATGTGCGCCAGATCGGAGGCCGGGAGTGCGTATAAAAAATAACTCTGATCTTTGCTTCGATCGCGGGCTTTATGCAAGTGGTAGCTACCGTTTTCCTGAACAATTCGGGCGTAATGGCCGGTGGCAAAGTAGTCAAAATCGATACCGAAACGTTTCGCTCGGTCGACGAGAAAACCGAATTTTAACTGACGATTGCAGACGATGCAGGGGTTGGGTGTGTGTCCCGCAAGGTATTCGGCGCGGAAATATTTCAGTACGATCTCTTCATATTCTTTACACAAATCGAATACGTGGTATGGAATTTCAAATTCTTTACAGAGCGCCGCGGCAGATTCAATATCTTCATTCTCCCCCGGGTCCGTAGCAGGCGTGCTTGCGGGATTCGCTGATCGGCAGATCAGCACTGTAGATCCGCATCGTTACCCCGGTGACGTCGTATCCGGCTTCTTTGAGCAGGATTGCGGCGACCGAGGAATCAACTCCGCCGCTAAGACCAACAATTACTTTTTTTGGTTTTGTTCCAGTTTCTATCATTATTCGAAGATTTCTCTATCAATGTATCGTTCTGATTTTTAACAACATCTGTGATAAAATTGTTAAGAATGGCGATTGATCAGTACTACACTTACCAGCCAAAGACAGAACTTCCGATCTGAAGTTAAGCAATCCGGAAGTTTGTTGATTGCTCAAAAATAATTTCCTATTCACGGTCCTCTGGAAACTTACAGCACATTGGTAATTTACTAGAGGCGTCGGGATTGGCTGCCATCTCGTTGGCTTGATAGCCGAAGGTGGTAATGGTTTTTCAATAGATACCAGAATTGCGGCGAATCGCTATACCTATACAACCCGGTTTATCTTCTCCGCGTATGCAATCTCCGGCGTGATCGGTGCTCATATTGCCCAGAGTAAGCAGAAGTAGTTGGTTTGCGACTACGGGGCGGGGGAGTTGGGGCTTCTTCCTTCATGGGATAGGGATGCTCATCGACGACCGGTATCATTTCTGGCAGGAGCGCTTGAATTCCCTGCAGGTAGGCCGCTTCTTCGGCATTGCAAAATGAAATGGCTATACCGGCAGTTTCGGCTCTACCGGTACGGCCGATCCGATGAATATAAGTTTCCGGTATATTTGGGATTTCGTAGTTAATTACGCAGGATAGATCATCGATATCCAACCCTCGCGCGGCAATATCGGAAGCCACGAGTGCCCGAATCTTCCTGTTTTTAAAATTACTCAGTGCCTGCTGACGGGCGCCCTGGGATTTATTGCCGTGGATAGCTTCGGCCCGGATGCCGTTTTTTACTAAAAAACGGGCGAGTTTGTCGGCGCCGTATTTAGTGCGTGTAAATATCAGGGCGGTCACGAGCGACCGGTCTTTCAGGACGTGGAGGAGCAATGCGCTTTTGTTGGCTTTATCCACGAAATAGAGCGACTGGGAGATCAACTCCGCGGTGGATGTGACCGGTGCGATGACGACTTTGACGGGATTATTCAGAATGGTTCTGGCCAGTGTAATAATAGCCGGCGGCATGGTAGCAGAGAAAAACAGGGATTGCCGTTTTTGCGGCAGAGCAGCGATGATCTTTTTGACATCGTGGATGAAACCCATATCAAGCATGCGATCGGCTTCATCCAGTACGAAAATTTCAAGGTCCCGAAGCTTAATGTATCCTTGGTTCATAAGGTCGAGTAATCGGCCGGGTGTGGCGATCAGGATATCCACGCCTTTTTTCAAAGCGTTGGTTTGACGCAATTGGGAGACACCTCCGAAAACCACGGTATGATGCAAGCCTGAATATCTTCCATAGGCTGCGAAACTTTCACCGATCTGGATCGCCAATTCCCGGGTAGGTGTGATAATCAGGGCTTTTATTCTTCTATCCGTCTGCGGGGTGGAGGACTGTGGGGTTGTGTTATTTCTGCTTTCATAGAGAATCTGCAGGATTGGAATGGCAAATGCGGCGGTTTTACCCGTTCCGGTTTGCGCGGAACCGAGCAGGTCTCTTCCTTCGAGAATGATCGGTATCGATTGTTTCTGTATCGGAGTCGGCCGGTAGTAGCCTTCGGTTTTGAGCGCTTTTCGAATCGGCTCGATCAGATCAATATTTTCAAATGACATAATTTGTTCCTAAATGGCTGTCCGCTTGAAATGTTTAGTAAGCAGTACCATGGGTTAATAATAGAAAAGGTAACAACTGTTTCCACTTGACCAGTGTAAGCTGGCCTGATTTCGTCGAAAATGGATAATAAATTTTCGGTAGATTCTATTTGGATATATTAAATGTACGGGGATCTTTCCAGACAGCTGCGGATTTTCGGTCTTTACTTATTCTATAATTTTTGTTTTTTACTTCTCTTCTTTATTATCAACGTAATCTGTTTTTATCTTCAAATCAATAAAGGTAGCCTAAGCTACGTCATGACACCCACAAAACAAAGGTGATAATGAATTAGCAGCTCTGCCTGGAATTATGGAACGGGGGCAATCGGCGCAGATCACAGATTCGGCTTTTATGAAAGACCTTTTATAAAATTAATTTTGAT
>JAHJGX010000094.1 GCA_018824205.1 bacterium | reverse complement strand
TATAGACGCTTTCCAGAGCGGTTTAGAAATGGCAAACCGAAAGTGTCAGGTCAACCAATTGAAGTATGGATTAACAAACCCGAGAAAAAGGAAAATCAAATGATAACTCTAAACGTGTCCAATTTTTCTTGACATTTAGCGATTTAGCATTTTGCTGAAAGAAAAATTGACTTTTAAATAATATAAACTTATATTTGCCAAATAATGTCAAGACAAAAATAATCAATATGCTGTTTGCTGATAGAATTAAACAGTTAAGAGAACAAAGACAGATGCCACAAAGACAATTGGCAGCTGCGTTGGAGATTGATACGGCAACTTATTGTAAAATTGAGCGAGGAGAAAGACGTGCAAAAAGAGAGCAAGTAACTATCCTTGCAGATTTGTTTGAAACAGACAAAGATTTACTTCTGAATCTTTGGCTTGCTGAACAGATTTATTCAGTTGTAAAAGATGAGGAAAATGCAGAAAAAGTGCTTGACATTGTACATGAGAGTGTAATTGAGTATAAATCTGGATTAAAAAAGGAAAAGTATGAAACCACTGATAAAATATAGGGGAGGTAAATCCAAAGAAATACTACACATAATAAAACATATCCCCAAATTTACTGGTAGGTATATTGAACCGTTTTTCGGTGGAGGAGCTTTATACTTCTATTTGGAGCCTAAAAAAGCAATAATAAACGACATCAATTTTAAATTGATGGCTTTTTATAAAGGTGTTAAAACCGACTTTGATTTGTTACGGAAAGAGCTTGAAGAAATTGAGAGGACATATATTATCAATCGGAAAAAATTTGAAGAGTTAAAAACAAAAACTCCTCATTTACGAGTTGACGATGAAAATGAGACTTTGTATTACCAAATCAGAGATATGTTCAACGATTTGACTGAAAAAAAATATTCAGACGCTCTCTTGTATTTTTTCATAAACAAAACTGCATATTCAGGAATGATTCGGTATAATGCCAAAGGGGAATTTAATGTTCCTTATGGTAGATACGCCAATCTAAACACTACTTTAGTAACAAAGGCTCACTGTAAGTTACTTGCCAATACTGAAATATATAATCTTGATTATAAGCATATTTTTGAGATGACGAATGAAGATGATTTTATGTTTTTAGACCCGCCCTATGACTGCGTTTTCTCCGATTATGGAAATGTTGAGTATAAAGACGGGTTTAGCGAAAAAAACCATATTGAATTAGCAAATAGCTATAAGAGTCTTAAATGTAAGGCATTAATGGTAATTGGCAGAACTCCATTAACCGAAAAACTATATGATGATTTGATAGTAGATGAATATGGTAAATCGTATGCTGTAAATATTAGAAATAGGTTTAAATCATCTGCAACGCACATTTTAATATCAAACTATGGAAACGAAGCAAAGAAACAATTTCCTGAATTTGAATTTCAAAAGGAATTAGCATTTTAAGAGTAATATGGCAAGAATAGATAGCAAAGTAATATTCGTTACAACATCCCCACGGACACCAGCAAAAATGATTCCTGAGATTGAGTTGTTAAATACTCATTTTTCTGGTCAACAATGGAATACAGTTACTCAAAGAGCCTTTATGGAACTGTTGAAAGAAGAAAATTTTTTCAACGGAGAAGGAGCAAATGACCCAGCATTTAGTGCAAGAGATAGAATAAACCGAGCCCCAAAATCGCTTGGTTTTGTTGTTTTATCTCCTACTATCAGTTTAACTCCTGCAGGTATCGAATTAGTAACATCAAGGCGTAAAGAGGAAATTTTTTTAAGACAGTTGCTAAAATTTCAAATACCATCTCCTTATCATAAACCCACTGAAAATTCAGCTGATTTTTGGGTAAAACCTTACCTTGAACTGTTTTGTTTGATTCGTCATTTTGGTTCTTTGAAATTTGACGAATTAATGTTCTTCGGTTTGCAATTAGTCGATTATCGCCAATTTGACAATATTGTTTCAAAAATTGACCGTTTCAGAATTGCAAAAGCACAAAATGATAGAAATTACAAAAAATTTCGTGCTGAATATTTGGATTTAGAACTAAGACAAATTTATGAAGACGATATTTTTTCGGGCAATACCAAAACAAGAGAAACTAATGATGCTTCCATAGCCAAATTTTTGAAAACCAAAGCAAGTAATATGCGAGATTACGCAGATGCTTGTTTTCGATATTTACGGGCGACGGGGCTAGTAAATATTTCACATTTAGGGAAATCTATCTCAATTGTTCCTGAAAAAGTTCTGGAAGTTGATTATTTTTTAGGACACACGGACAGAGAACCTTGCTTTGTGGATGATGAAAGACAATACATTTCTTATCTTGGAAACGCAGAGACTCCGTCTCTTTTAACCGACAACAGAGAATTACTTGAACAAAAAATTAGGACGGAATTTCCTCAAATTGAAATAGACGAAACTCTTACTTTACAAGAACTCAAAAACTTACTTGCAGACGAATTAGAAAGTAGAAAAGAAAAAATCATTACCGAACAGATTATTGCTATCAAGGATTATCGTTTGCTTGAAGAAATCAATACAACTTTTAATCAAATACTTGATAATTCATTGTATGATACTCCTTTAATGTTAGAATGGAATACTTGGCGAGCAATGACAATGTTAGATGGAGGATACATCAAAGCAAATTTAAAATATGATGATTTTGGTAATCCAATGTCCACAGCACAAGGAAATATGGCTGACATCATCTGTGATTATGGTGATTTTGGATTGACTGTAGAAGTTACAATGCAAAGCGGACAGCGACAATACGAAACAGAAGGTGAACCAGTAACACGCCACCTTGCAAAATTAAAAAAAGAGACAAATAAACCAGCCTATTGTCTTTTTGTAGCACCTAACATAAATGATGCTTGTATTGCTCATTTTTATGCATTGCATAAAATGAATATCAGCTACTATGGAGGAACTTCTACAATAGTTCCATTGCCTTTAAATGTTTTCCAAAAAATGGTGGATAATTCTTACAAAGCATCATATATTCCTGAACCAAGACATGTAAAACGTTTCTTTGAACTGTCAAATGAATTAGCTAATACCTGTGATAACGAGAAAGTTTGGTATGAAAAGATTACAAAAGAAGCACTAAATTGGTTAATAGAGACTGTTACGAAAATATCTGTAACTAGTTGATAAACAAGGATAAACATAATATCTTTTGATCAACCTAATAACAGCCGAATTTAAACGATTTTACGATTAAAAGATTACAAACCCAGACGATTTTTGACTTTTTCAAAGTGATGTTTTCACTTTTTTTCGTAACAGTCTCTAATAGAATAAAAAAGGGCGATTGCCTAACATCGTGTATAAGTAATGGCGGGGCTTGTAGCGTATTTGAGCGATCTACCTCGCATCAAGTTCAGAGTAACTTGATAGGGAAGAGCTCCGTAATCCGCCACTACTCATACACGCAACCGTTATACAAAATTTCAAACCCTGCCTTGATTTAGATAAATTTATAAATTATTAT
>JAHJGX010000093.1 GCA_018824205.1 bacterium | reverse complement strand
TGAATTTGACATTATTGAATGTTTTGAACAACCTGGACTAGAATTGCAGGTAGGTGAAATGACAAAGCGGCAAATGGGGCTTTATGAGACATTAGGTATCAAGCCACCTGCCTCGTTACATTAAGGGCGGGAATCTAGGATGAATGGGCGCACAGAAAATTTCCAAGTTACGTTGATTGCCGACCGATCTTTGTTCAGAAGGCATTGGAAGATGTTTGCTTTCAGATACTCGATGGAGGAGAAATGTCTATGTGGGGATTGCCGGTGGAGATTGTTGTAGCAAGGAAACCATAAGTTTGAACGATAGAATACAGCAATAACACGTCTTCCAAGTAACTTGCTGGAAACCGATTGTTTTCATTAAGGCGAATGTTTGGGAGTTACTTCGATAAAAGAATGTGTGAAACCCATGGCAGGGCATAACAAATAAGGATTGATACGACAATACCGATAAAAATATACGGATGCCGGTATCAATCCAGGGTTCAAGAAGCCCGGATTTCAGCGACAAGACGATTTAAACCAGGAAAGGATTTAAAAAATGGGAGACAAAGGCGGCAAGAAAGATAAAAGCAAGAGTCAGAAACAGAAGAAAAGCAAACAGGATCAGCAGACAAAAAAGGAGTTCGATAAACAACCCAAAAGGGTCCAGTAGGAGGGCCGGATTCAAATAGTTGACCTACAAAACCAGGCAGTCCGGGTGTTTGTCTCCGCCCTACCATTCCGGAAATGATAAACAGCGTTGGGGTAACATAGACATTGTTAGGCTATATAGATTTTTAATAAAAAAGGGATTTCAAAAATGTTAAAATTTAATAGCCTATTTATTTTAGCCTTTTCTATAGTGATTTTAATAGTTATTCATTCATGCCAATGGATGTCCACTACGCCGCATAATAATAATGAAGAACCGCCAAAAATTTCGAGTTTAGAATCTACTTCAGACTCGGTAAAACTTGGAGAGAAAGTAACGATTCAATGTACTGTTTATGATTCTGATGTAGATTTACTGAATTATTCATGGAGTGTTGTACCCGACTCATTTAATCAATTTGATTATTTCGATACTCTTGATGTAGATATAGGGAATATAATCAATAAAGGACATGAAGCAATATGGAACGCTCCATTTAATGAAGGATTATTTTTAATATCATGCAAAATTACTAATTCTGTGGGTGCTTGTGATAGTTCTTCCATTCAGATAAAAGTAATCTCCGATGGTTGTTTAGTCGCGAAGACAGATAAAATCTTATACTTCCACGGAGATTCTCTTGAATTAAAAATAATCAATAAAACAGATTCGACTGCTTATTTTTTTTATTGTAGTGGGCGGATCTTCCCTTGTATTGGAATTGATGTTAAAAAGAATAATGATTGGAAGTTATGTGCATTAACGATTTGTGACGGTCTTTATTCACAATATTACGAAGGTTTATTCTCTAGTGGTGTTTTAGTAGATACTATAAAAGCAAATCTACCAAGTGGTATGTATCGATTTAACATAGCTTTTAAGTGGAATAATGATGATCAAGCAACAGATTCACTTTTATCTAATACTTTCTATGTTCAATAAGAAGATGTCAAATAATGTAACAATAGATTTGCCTAACAAATCATTTATAGAAAGTAAAGTCAAGAACATAATTCACCGTAACCCCGAGTTTTTGACTTTAGGGTTTCTGGCTGTCCTTTCTTTTTTGTGTAGGGAATATCCGCTGAAAATCCGTAGATTAAAATAAGATGGAAAGACTGACAGGAATATTAACCGACGGACTGCCGCTTGCGGCTCAGTTCAACAATTGGCTGGAGATAACGTCGGGAACTGCTTTTTCAAGTTTACGAAGCGTTTTTGAAATGTTGAAAGAAAATCAAAGTCACATTCGCTGTTGGTGACATACCCGTTAGCCTATATAAAAATTAAATAAACTGGAGGTAGAAAATGAAGACACGTTTTTATCCAGGAATAGCATTACTAATGATTTTATTGTTTGCAAATGTAACTCAGTTATTCGCATTGGATAGTAAGCGATATATCCAATTGATGCTTTTGGGAGGTTGTTATATAAATACAGATTTTGGCCTAAAATATTCAGAAGTAGAAAACACTGGAATTGTTAAAGCAAAAATGACTAATACTTTATCTGGTGGTCTTGGAGTTGAGATAAATCCCTCACTTAGTTATTTAAAAATTCGTAGCGATATTTTACTAGGATTTCCTTCATCTGTTAAGTATACAAATTGGGATGGAAATTTAACCATTACTAATACTGATGGAACAATAATGGAACTTGTTGGGAATAATCCTGATGGATACCTGTGTGGAATATTAACTATAACTGGAAATATAATAATCATACCATGGGAGGATATGAAAAAACCATATTTTATCTCTGGTCTTGGTTTTAAGCGCTATTTTTGTGGAGAAATATCTACAGATATTAAGGAAGCGTTATTTGAAAATAAAAAACGATTTCGATTTGCGTATCGAATCGGCATGGGTTTTATGTTAACACCTGAAATCAGTATCGAGGTATATGATAACATGGATCGCAACAAT